>JBEBHW010000715.1:0-2417 GCA_040081145.1 Burkholderiaceae bacterium | reverse complement strand
GACCTTTCAGTTCGGCAGAAAGAATCGCTGACGGGGAGTATCCTGCGTTCCTGTCTGCCGACGCAGCTTTCAAGCGCAGCTCGGTGGCTGAAAGTTTTTTTCCCACGGCAACGTGCTTTCCAAAGCGATTCACTACCAAGGACCTGACGCATGAAACTCTATTACGCTCCCGGCGCCTGCTCGATGGCCCCGCACATCGTCGCCACCGAAGCGGGCACCAAGCTCGATCTGATCAAAGTCGACATCCCCAACAAGAAGACCGAAAACGGAGACGACTTCTGGAAAGTGAACCCCAAGGGTTATGTTCCGGCGCTGCAGCTGGACGACGGCACCGTGCTCACCGAAGTCGGCGTGATCTGCCAGTACCTGGCGGATCAGAAACCCGAGTCCGGGTTGACCGCCAAGGCGGGCACGATGGAGCGCTACCGTCAGATGGAAATGCTGAACTTCGCGTCCTCCGAAGTCCACAAGCAGCTCGGCGCGCTCTTCAACCCGAAGATGACGCCCGAGATGAAGGAAGTGCAGATGGGCGTGATCGAACGGCGCCTGAACCCGCTCGAAAAATCGCTCGAGGGCAAGCAATACGCGATGGGCGACAAGTTCACCGCCGCCGATGCGTATCTGTTCACCGTGCTGAACTGGACCAATCCGCTCAAGATCGACCTCGGCAAGTGGCCGAACATCAAGGCCTACATGGGCCGGGTCGGCGCACGCCCGAAGGTGCTGGAGACGCTCAAGGCCGAAGGCCTGTTGAAGTAATCAGCGAGGCAGAAGGCGGAGAAGGGTGCGGCAGCCGTTCGGGCTTCCGAGCGAATTCGGGTCAATCCGCGTTGCCGCTTGCGCTGCCGCCGCGGCACTTCGAGGCTTGGCCTCAACCCCGGGCATGCAGAGCTTGCGCCGCTGCAACAGTGAACCGCGCCAGAGCCTCAGTCGAGTCGATGATCGGAATTGCCACATCGGCCTGCTTCACGACGACCGGGATTTCGGTGCAAGCCAGCACGATCACATCCGGCCCGCGCGCCACCAGGCGTTCGATCGCTGCGAGAAACAGCTTGCGCCCGCGAGCCAGGTCGCCCGCCTTCACCGCGGCGATGCCGGGCAGGACCAGCTCGTCGAGCTCGTCAGGCGTGGCGTAGAGCCATTGCCACTCGTCGCTCAGGCGTCTGGCATAGATCTCCATCTGCGAAGTGACCGCCGAGCCGATCAACGCGACACGTCGGACCCGCGGCGTCAGCTCGCGAAGCTGCACGGCCACCGCGTCGGCAATGTGCAGGATGGGCAGCGACGTATGCGCGGCCAGCCGGTCGTACCAGTGGTGCACCGTGTTGCACGGCATGGCCACGAGCGCGCAACCCGCTGCCTCGAGCCCGCGCAGCACGTGCACCATGGCCTCCAGAGGATCGGCGCCGCCGCGGTAGATCGCCGCGGGTCGGTCGGGGATTTGCGGCGACGAGTCCATGGTCACCGGAAAGTGCTCCTGATCGGTTCGCGCCGGCGTGGCGTGCACGAGCTTGACGACGAATTCGGCCGACGCCAGCGGGCCCATGCCACCGAGCACACCAATGCGTGGCAGTGTCGTGGGTGCGGCGCTCACTGGGGCCATGCCCGGTCGTTCGGTGGGATCGGCATGCGGAGTTTCAATGCGAGAGGATCTTCGAGAGGAACGTCTGCGCCCGCTCGGAGCGCGCCGCCGTGTCGCCGAAAAAGGCGTCCTTGCTGCAGTCTTCGACGATGCGGCCCTGGTCCATGAAGACGACGCGGTTCGACACCTTGCGGGCAAAGCCCATCTCGTGCGTGACGCACATCATCGTCATGCCCTCCTGAGCCAGCTCGACCATCACGTCGAGCACTTCGCCCACCATCTCGGGGTCCAGCGCCGAGGTGGGCTCGTCGAAGAGCATGCAGATCGGGTCCATCGCGAGTGCGCGCGCAATCGCTACGCGTTGCTGCTGGCCGCCCGACAGCTGGCCGGGGAATTTGTCCTTGTGCGCGCTCAGCCCCACCCGGTCCAGGTATTTCAAGGCCTGCGTCGACGCGTCGCTGGCGTTGCGGCGCAACACCTTGATCTGCGCAAACATGAGGTTGCGCAGCACGCTCATGTGCGGGAACAGCTCGAAGTTCTGGAACACCATGCCCACGCGCGAGCGCAGTTTCGGGAGATTCGTCTTCGGGTCGCCGACCGACATGCCGTCCAGAACAATCTCGCCCTTCTGGAACGGTTCCAGGCCGTTCACGGCCATGATGAGCGTGGACTTGCCCGAGCCCGAAGGGCCACACACCACGGTCACATCGCCGCGCTTCACGGTGAGGTTGATGTCCGCCAGCACCTGGAAGTTGCCGTACCACTTGCTGACGCCTTTGAGTTCGATCATGGGTGTGGGCCCGGAGGGTGGCGGTTGCGCGGTGAGCGGCGCCGG
>JBEBHW010000714.1:0-2418 GCA_040081145.1 Burkholderiaceae bacterium | reverse complement strand
GTGCGTCAGGGTTGTTTCCAGGCCTGCGTGCCGCGCTCGATCCACCACGCCAGGCCCATGAAGAGGAATGTCGCAATCGTATTCGCTGCGACGATCATCACGGCGCACGCTGCGGCGGCGCCGATTTCGCCGGCTTCGTCGAGATTCAGGATGGCGATCGCTGCGACCTTGGTCTCCGGGGAGTAGAGGAAGACGACCGCCGAGATCGTCGTCATCGCGTTGATGAAGAAGTAGCGCGCGATGTCCACCAGCGCCGGTGAGCAGATCGGCAGCGTGACGCGCCAGAAGGTCTTGTAGAACGGTACTTTCAGGGATGCCGAGACCGATTCGAATTCGGCGTCCAGGCTCTTCAATGCCGTCACCGCCGTCAGGTGGCCCGTGGTGTAGAAGTGCACGATGGTGCAGAAGGTGAGCAGCGTCAGCGTGTGATACAGGCCGTTCAGCGGGTTGGTCGGCGCATTGAAGAAAAAGATGTAGCCCAGGCCGAGCACCAGGCCCGGCACGGCCATGGGCAACATCGCGAGCAGACGCACGGCGCTGCGCAGCAGCTTCAACCCTTGGGTTTTTTCCAGCAGGTAGGCGCCGGTGAAGACGAGCGCGGTGCCGAACACGGCTGTGCCGGCGGCCATCTTCAAGCTGTTCACAAACGCCTCGCCGACTTCGGCGTCGAGCAGTCCCATCGCATAGTGGCGCAGGCTGGGCGACAGGTTGTACGGCCAGAAACTCGCAAACGAGGCGAACACCGCCATGCCGAGCATCGCCAGAATCAGCGCACACACGCCCAGGCAATACGCCGACATCAAGGCGTCGAATCCGGGCGCGCGCTTCGGCGAGTAGGGCACGGCGCGCGCCGTCAGCATGGCGGTCTGCTTGCGGCTTACCCAATGATCGACGCCGAAGGTCAGCACCGCGGGGAACAGCAACAGCAGGGCGACGACGGCTCCCTTGGCGAAGTCCTGCTGGCCGATGACGAGCTTGAAGACATCGGTGGCGAGCACGTTGAAGTTGCCGCCGATGACTTTCGGGATGCCGAAGTCGGTGATGACGAGCGTGAACGTGACGAGTGCCGCCGAGATCAAGCCGTACTTGGCGCCCGGCAGCGTGATCGTGAAGAACTTGCGCGAGGCGCTCGTTCCCATCGAGTCGGCGGCTTCGTAAAGGCGCGCGTCGGCGGCGGCCAGGGCGGTGACGAGAATCATCAGCGCGTGCGGGAAGGTGGAGAAAATTTCAGCGAGAACGATCCCCGGCGCGCCGTAAATTTGCTCGATTCCCAGACCCGTCAGCCAGGTCTTCAGCACGCCTTGGTTGCCGAACCAGTAGATCAGCGAAATCGCAGACAGCAGCGACGGACCGAGCAGCGGCACGAGCGTGATGGTGCGCGCCAGCTTGACGTAGCGCATGCGGCTGCGCGTCAGCGCGTAGGCGAAGACGAAGGCGGTGGGAATCGTCACGAGCGTGACGAGCGCCGACACCCAGACGCTGTTCCACAAGGAGTCGAGCAGGGCAGGGGTCTTCGCGTAGGCGATGAAATTCGCCAGCCCGACGAATCGACCCTGTGCGTCTTCCACCGCCTTGAGCAGGATCGCGAGCAGCGGCCCGGCGAGAAACGCCAGCAGGATCAGCGCAACCAGCAGCAGCGCCGCGTGGGCGAAGCGTTCGGTCCAGTGCACGCGCTGGGTGACGCGAGGCGGCGCGCCGCCGGCGTGGCGGAGCATCGCTGAGGCCGTCAAGCAAACACCCTCATGCGCTCGGGCATCAGGCGCAGCATCAGCTTGCTGCCCACTTCCAGGCCCGCTTCGGCCAGGTAGTTCAGCGACAGGTAGACGGTGAGCGGCGTGGGTCCGAGTGGCCGCGCATGCACGCGCACCAGGCAGTACGGGCCCATGAATTCGATGGCGTCGATTTGCGCCTCGAACACGTTGCTGTCGCCGGGCGCGATGGGCCGCGCGAGAACGTCTTCGGGTCTCAGGTAGACGCGCAGTTCGCGCCCGACAGCGTGCGTTTGCAGCGACTCGTGTTCGCAATGAAACACCTGGTCGCCGATTTTCACGCTGCCCGAATCCGCGCCGCTTTCGAGTGTGGCCGGCAGCGCATTGATGCGGCCCACGAAGTCGGCGACGAACAGCGTTTGCGGATCGCGATACACCTGTCGCGCCGTGCCCACCTGTTCGATGCCGCCCTGGTTCATGACGACGATGCGGTCGGCCACGGCGAACGCCTCTTCCTGGTCGTGCGTCACCATCACGGTCGTGACGCCGAGTTTGCGCTGCAGGCTGCGCACTTCGCCGCGCAACTTGACGCGCACGATCGCGTCCAGCGCCGACAGCGGCTCATCGAGCAGCAACAGCCCGGGCGACGTGGCCAGCGCGCGTGCCAGCGCAATGCGCTGTTGCTGGCCGCCCGAGAGCTGTGCCGGGA
>JBEBHW010000058.1:0-10770 GCA_040081145.1 Burkholderiaceae bacterium | reverse complement strand
GCTCAGACGCAATTGTTAACCAAATTTGGGTAATCTGTCCCAAAAAGTCGTTGCGTTCGTTAATGAATGGGAAAATAATCCCAAACATGCGATGGAAAGGCCCACTGGTTTGGTTCCGCGCAGTTTCTTCAGCCACTTTCTTCTAAGGATTGCGATGAATGCTCAATTGAAACGACTGGGTGCCGGCCTCGGAGCCGCCGCGATGGCCTTGCTCGTCGCGTGCGGCGGAGGAGGGTCGGAGGGGGGTGCCGCTGCGGCGGCCCAATACGAAGGAACGATCAGCGGCTTCGGCAGCGTGATCGTCAATGGCGTGCGCTTTGACGACAGCCGCGCGGCCGTCACGATCGACGACGCGGACGTGGCGGTCGGCGCGCTCAAGCTCGGCATGCGCGTCGCGCTGAGCGGAGCGGTTGCCGACGGCGCGGACACCGGAACTGCGACGCAGGTGACAGTAGAAACCGCGGCGCGCGGCCCGGTGGCGAGCGTCGACCTGGGCAACTCGACATTCACCATCCGCGGCATCACGATCCAGACCGACGCCAAGACGGTGTTCGAAGGCGCGAGCGACCTGGCCGCGCTGCATGCGGGCGACTGGGTCGAAGCGCACGGCAGCGTCGACTTTGCGAATCGTCTCGTGCAGGCGACGCGTGTCGAAGTCAAAGCGCCCGAAGACGTGGGCCGCATCGTGCTCTTCGGCAAGGCGACCGGCGTCACTGCGAGTACTTTCACGCTCGGTGACTTGACGGTGAACTACGCGAGCGCGCAACTCATCGGCTTCGGTGCCGGCGGAATTGCCGAAGGCAGCGTCGTGCGGGTTCGTGCCAACGAGGCACCGGTCAACAATCTGCTGACCGCGACGTTCGTGAAAGCCGTCAAGGCTCCGCGCCTGCTCGACGGAACTCCCGCCGCAGTGGAAGGGAGAATCCAGCAATTCGCGGGCGCATCGGACTTTCTCGTCAGCGGCACCGCGGTCGACGCGAGCAACGCCACGTTCGAAAACGGCGTGATCGGTGACCTGGCTGAAGGCAAGCGTGTCATCGTTCGCGGCACGCTGGCCAACGGCAAGGTCATGGCCAGGAAGGTGAGATTCTTCCTGCCCGACCAGGACGGCGAAGTTCGTCTCATCGGCTTGGTAAGCGACGACCTGTCGATAGCAAGCTTCAAGGTGCGTGGGGTTGCAGTTGATGCCAGCAACGCGCAGTTCAGCAACGGCGATGCTTCCCAGCTGGCGAACAGCCGGCTCGTGCAAATCAAGGGCCAAGCTGTGGGCTCGCTCGTGACGGCCACGAGCGTCGAGTTTCTCGATTCGAACGCGCTCCTCGGGCTGCTCACCGGCGTGGTGAGCGACGCCAACTCGACGGCAGATTTCAAGGTCGGCGGCCAGGCCGCCAAGGTGGGTCTGGTCGTTCGCTACATCAACGGCAACGCGGCGGGCATCGTCAACGGCGCCACCTTGTGGATGAAGGGGCACCGTGACGGCGCTGGCGTGTTCGTCGCGAACGTCGTTTTCATCGTGCCGAACTGGATGGTCGTGACGACCCAGGCGGCCGGAACCGTGACCGACCCGGACCCACTGAACCATTCGTTCAAACTCAACGGGACGACGGTCACGACTTCCCCTGCCACCGTTTTCATCGGCGGTACCGAAGCCGACTTGCTCACCGGGCGTTGGGTGATCGTTACCGGCAAGATGAACAGCGGCGTTCTCGCCGCCGAAACCATCATCGTCACGCGCGACCACAGCAACGAGGCGTGCAAGGCGTTCAAGCTCGACGCCGTGATTTACGACTACGTCTCGGTCAGCAACTTCAAGTTGTTCGGCTTCCAGATCGACGCGAGCACTGCCGCGTTCAGCGGCGGCAGCGCCGCCGACCTCGCCGACGGCAAAGTCATCCAGGCCTGCGGCGATGCATTGCCGGCAGGCAATGTGCTGACAGCCAAGAGCATCTTGTTCCTCAGCGCACCCTGAGCCTCGCGTGTCAGCGGGACGCCTCGACGCGAAAGCGCCGAGGCGTCCCTTTTTTTGCGCCGGCACGCGCCATGCCGGCTCGACGCGTCACGCCACCGCGACCTCGCTGCGCAAGAGTTGCATCGCCAATGCAGCGATGACGAACCCGAAGCCGATTGCGTCGGCAAGCGCGCCGGGGTAGACGAGCGCGATTCCGGCCACCAGCAGCATGCAGCGTTCAACGAGCGTCGTCTTCTTCAGCGCCCAGCCTTGAAAGCCGCCTGCCAGCGCAGCGATGCCTACCGCCGCGGTGAGTGTGACTTGTGCAATCGACCACCAGTTCGCCGTCGCGAGCGCCTTCATCGAACCCATCAGCAGCAACCCCTGGCCCTCGGGCGCGAGCACGAACATGAAGGGCACGAGGAACGCCGGCACCGTGTACTTCCAGCACTGCAGCGTCGTCTTGTACGGGTCGCCGCCGGTGATCGCCGCGGCGGCAAACGGTGACAGCGCGGTGGGCGGCGAGACCTCCGAGAGCACGGCGTAGTAGAAGATGAACATGTGCGCCGCGAAGTCGGGCACACCGAGCTTGATGAGCGCCGGCGCGGCGATCACCGCGCAGATGATGTAGGACGCAGTCACCGGCACCGCCAGGCCGACGATCCACACGACGAGCGACGTGAACACCGCGGTGAGCAGCAGCGAGCCGCCGGCGTAGTCGATGACGATCGAGCTGAACTTGAGCCCCAGGCCGGTGAGCGTGACGACGCCGACGATGATTCCCGCGCCCGCGCAGGTGGCCGCGACGTTGAGCACGCCGGTCGAGCCGGCCTGCATCGCCTTGACGAGCGGCGAGTTGAAGACGTGTTCGCGAAGCGACCCCTTGCCCTGGAACAAGTCGTACGACAGAAGCGCGCAATCGCGTCGCAGAAAGCTCGTCACGAACGAAACGATGGTCGCCCAGAACACCGAGAGCACGGGCGAGAAGCCCCACATCATGAAAACGACGATGGAAACGAGCGACAGGAAGTGGAACCAGTAGTTCCTGGTGAGGTGCCAGAGGCTGTCGACCTTGTCGAACACGACATTGCCCATGCCGTACTTGCGCGCGTCGATCTCGACCATGAGGAACAGGGCCAGGTAGTACAGCAGCGTCGGCACGACGGCCATCAGCAGCACGTCGAGGTAAGAGATCTTCAGGAATTCGGCGATCAGGAAAGCGGCAGCTCCGAGCACCGGAGGCGAAATGATTGCGCCCAGGCCCCCGGCGGCGAGCAAGCCTCCCGCGGCGTTCTTCTCGTAGCCGACTTTGGCGAGCATCGGGTACGCGACTGCGCCCAGCGTCACCGTCGTCGCCACACCCGAGCCCGACGGCCCGCCCAGCAGGAACGACGCGAGCACGACGCTGCGCCCCGCGCCGGTGGGTTTGCCGCCCATCGCCGAGAACGAAAAGTCGATGTAGAACTTGCCCGCGCCCGAGTACTGCAGGAAGGCGCCGAAGATCGTGAACAGGATGATGAGCGACGCCGACACGTCCACCGCGACGCCGTAGATGCCCTCCAGCGTCATGTACATCACGCCCACCAACCGGCCAACTTCATAGCCCTTGTGCGTCCACGGCGCGGGAAGCAGGGGGCCCAGCAACGCGTAGGCGATGAAGCACGACGTGATGATCGGCATGATCCAGCCGTTGGTGCGCCGCATCGCCTCTAGAACGAGAACGATCAGCGCCACGCCGAAGGCGATGTCCCACGGGTTGGGCGACGTGTTGCGATCCGTGATGTCGTCGCCACCCATCAGCAGATAGACGACGACGCCGATCGCAAGCGCTGCGGCGAGCCAGTCCCACCACATGATGCGGTGGCGGAACCTGCGGCTGATCGGAAACATCAGGAAGCACAGGAACAGCACGAAGCCCACGTGCACCGGGCGCAGCGTTTGCGTCGGCACGATCGCGTAGGCGGTGTAGAGGTGGAACGCCGACATGACGAAGGCGATCGTGATGACAAAAGCGCCGAGCCAACCCTGCAACTTGTTGGCGGCGCCTTCCTCGGCTTCGATGAACTCTTCGGCCTTGTGCAGGGCCTCGTCGCTGACCGCGGTGGGATCGGGCGATATGTGCAGAGTTTCTCGGCTCATGGAGTCGTCATCCCGGCGAGTGCCGGGATCCACGGGGTTGATTGCAGCGAGTGGATCCCGGCGTTTGACGGGATGACGGAGCGCGGGCGACCCGCATCAATTGAGCTTGATGCCCTTTTCGGCGAAGTACTTCACTGCCCCGGGGTGAAACGGAATCGGCGAGGCGCCCGCCTTCTGGTTCTCCAGCTTGAAGTTCGTCGCCTCCTTGTGCACGGCGATCAAGTCATCGCGCTTGTCGAAAATCGTCTTGACGATGTTGTAGGCGGTCTTCTCGTCCATGCTTTCGTGGGCGATGAGGATGTTCATGACGGTGGCCTGCTTGTTGTCGGCGTCCATGCCCTTGTAGACGTCTTTCGCGATGGCGTCTTCCACGTACAGGTTGCCGTACTTCTTGTTCATCGCCGCCACCGTGTCGGCATGGTCGATCATCTTCAACTTGGTGTTGGGCGTATTCGCCAAGTCGGTCACCGCCGCGGTGGGCAGCCCGCCGACCCAGAAGAAGGCGTCGATCTTGCCGTCCTTGATCGCGTTCACCGATTCGGCAACGCCCAGGCGTTCGCGTTTCATGTCGCTGTCTTTGTCCAGTCCCGCGGCTTCGATGACGCGAAACGCCATGACTTCGGTCGCGCTGCCAGGCGACCCGGTGGAGACGCGCTTGCCTTTCAGATCCGCTATCTTGGACACGCCGCGGCCTTCAATGCTGACAACGTGCATGCGGTTCGGGTACAGGATCATCAGCGTTCGCACTGCCACCTTGTTGCCCTTGAACTTGTCTTCGCCGCGGTACGCGTCCAGCGTCGCGTCGGCCATCGTGAGGGCGATGTAGGGCTTACCGCTGCCGACGAGCTTGAGGTTGTCGACCGAGCCGCCAGTGACTTCTGCGGTGGCCTGCATGCCGGGGACGAATTTGGACAGCGCCGCGGCCATGCCGCCGCCCAGCGGGTAGTACACGCCGCCGGTGCCGCCGGTGGCGATCGAGATGTTTTGCGCGTTTGCGCTGAACGACAGGACGAGACTGGCGAGCAACGTGCCGACAGACGACTTGATGATGGTGAATTTCATGGAGGCCCCCAAAGGAAATACGCTGCCTGGAATTGACCAGGGATTCTGGCGCGCAGCGGCAGGCCGGACTCTACAGAGTTTCCAGCACTGCGCCCGCAAATCGGAAGTGCGCACTGGCATTGCTTGGCTGCGCCGCAGACGACCGAGGGAATGCACTCATGCCAGGGTGATGTACGGCCGAGCCGATCGGTTTCAGAATCATCGAAGGCGTTGCATCCCGGCGGGCGCCGGGAAGTCGCAAAACAAGGAGACACCATGTGCAGACTGTGTGATGCTGGAAGCCCGCAGGACCATTCCGAAGCGCGGCGCCAATTCCTGAAGGCGACGACGGCGGCGGGCGTTTCCGCCGCGGGCCTGAACCTGCTGGCGCCGCGCGAAGCGTCGGCGCACGAGGGCAGGGCGCCCGAAGACAGCGGCCGGCGCGGCCGGCGCTACGTGATCCGCGGCGGCTCGGTGATGTCGATGGACCCCAAGGTGGGCGACTTTGCGCAGGCCGACGTGCTCGTCGAAGGCAAGAAGATCGTCGCCGTCGGGCCGAGCCTGCACGCCGGCGGTGCGACGGAAATCGACGCGCGCGGGCGCATCGTGATGCCGGGTTTCATCGATACGCACCACCACCTGTTCGAGACCTCGCTGCGCAGCTTTCTCGCTGACGGCGTGCTGCAAAACGACAAGTCGGGCACGCGCAGCGGGAACACCACCTACTTCGAATACATCCTGCTCACCTTCGCTCCGGTGTACCGGGCGCAGGACGTGTACATCAACGAGTTGTTCGGCTCTCTCAGCCAGCTCGACGCGGGCGTGACGACGGTACACGACATCTCGCAAATCCACCATTCGCCGCAGCACTCCGACGCCGCGATTCAGGGCCTCATCGATTCCGGCCGGCGCGCCGTGTTCGGTTACTTCGAAAGCGCGGGTGCCGCGATCATCGGCAGCAACCCGGGCAACAAGTATCCGGACGACGCGATCCGCATCAAGAAGGAGTGGTTCTCCTCGGCCGACCAGCTCGTCACGATGGTCATGGGCGGTGAGGTCTACCTGCCGGCCTACGAAAAGGCATGGAAGATCGGGCGCGATCTCGGCCTGCAGGTCGCCGCGCACATCCTGTCGCCGTTCAACATCCGCCCGACCTTCGACCTGCTCGCGAAGGGCAAGGGCGGTGACAGTGGCACGCTTGGCATCGGGGCCGACAACCTGTTCGTGCACATGACCGGAATGTCCGACGATGGCTGGAATGCGGTCAAGAGGGCCGGCGCGCATGTGTCGCTCGCCGTGCCGATCGAGATGAACATGCGCCACGGCATGCCGCCGATCCTGAAGATGCAAAGCCTGGGTCTGGAGCCTTCGCTCAGCACCGATGTCGAATGCACGCTGACGGCGGACTTCTTCACCCAGATGCGCGCCACGATGAACGTGCAGCGCGCACTCGTGAACCAGATGATTCTGGATACGGGCCTTCCACCCAATCCGCTGAATCCGTGGCCGTTGGCGTCTTCTTTCCCCGCCGGAACGCCGGCGCCGCTGCTCGCGACCGATGTGCTGCGCTACGCGACCATGAACGGTGCCAAGGGCCTGCGCCTGGACGACAAGACCGGCTCGCTGACGCCGGGCAAGCAAGCCGACATCATCATCCTGGATGCCGAGGCGATCAACGTCGCGCCGCTGAATCACGTGCCCGGCGCGGTGGTGTCGCTGATGGAGCGCTCCAACGTGGAGACCGTGATCGTCGCGGGCAAGGTGCGCAAGTGGAAAGGGCGAATGCTCGACCTTGACCTGAACCGCCTGCGCAGGCAGCTTGAGGATTCGCGCGACTACATATTCAGCGCAGCAAAAGTGCCGCGCGACTTATTCCGCAAGGACTGAGCTGTGGGCCGGGACCGGACGAGGACGCAGTAGGGATCCCGGCCGCGCAGAACTTGCACGCTCAGTCACGCGGGTCGCGACGGCGCTGCCAGGTCACCGGCACGGATCGCGCGCCCGAGGCGAGGCATAGAACGTCTTTTCCTCGGGGGTGGCCTTCGCCCAAAGAACATCAACCGTCCTGCGCCTCCAGCCCCAGATACGCCTTGCGGATCTCCGGCCGGTCCATCAACTCGCTGGCCAGGCCCTGCGCGACGATGCGGCCCTCTTCCATCACGTAAGCACGCTTGGCAAGCTGCATCGCCATCACGACATTCTGCTCGACGAGCAGCACGGAGGTGCCCTGCGCGTTGATGTCGCGGATGGCGCGGAACATGTCGTGCACGATCAGCGGCGCCAGGCCCAGCGACGGCTCATCGAGCAGCAGCAGCGTCGGGCACGCCATCAAGGCGCGGCCGATGGCCACCATTTGCTGCTGCCCGCCGGAGAGTGCGCCCGCAGGTGCATGCAATTTTTCCTCGAGCACCGGGAACAACTGCAGCACATGCGCTAGCGTCTGCGCACGCCGCGCCTTCGCGTGGCGGCTGTAGCTGCCCAGAACCAGGTTGTCCTGCACGCTCATGGCGCTGAACAGGCGCCGGCCTTCGGGGACGATGGCGATTCCGGCTTCGCAGAACCGGTGGCTGGGCAGGCGCGTGATGTCGCGCCCACTCAATCGCAGCTGACCTTCGCGCGCGCGCAGCAAGCCGGCGATCGTGTTGATCAGGGTCGTCTTGCCGGCGCCATTGGGGCCGACGACGCACACCAGTTCGCCCCGCTGCACGTTCAGCGTCACGCCCCACAGCGCGGGCGCGGCGCCGTAGTTGACCTTGACGCCGGCCACATCAAGCATCGCGCTTGCCCAGGTAGGCGTTCACCACGTCGGCGTTGCGCATCACTTGTGCCGCCGGGCCCTCTGCGATCAACTCGCCGTGGTTCAGCACGGCGATGCGGTCGGTCAGCGCAAGCACCGCGTGCATCACGTGTTCGACGAACACGATCGCCGCGCCGCGCTCGCGGATCCGGCGGATCAGCGCCACCGCTTCGTTCATCTCGGCAGGCGTCAGGCCCGACAGCACTTCGTCGAGCAATACCAGGCGTGGCTGCGCGGCCAGCGCCCGCGCGAGTTCGAGGAACTTGCGCTGGTGCAGGTTCAGGTCGTCGGGCAGGGCGTGGGCTTTGGGTTCCAGGCCGGTGAATTCGAGCCACTTCCAGGCTTCGCGCTGCGCCGCTGCGTGGTCCAGCGCGCCGGCACCGAACATCGCGACGAGGGCGACGTTCTGCAGCACGCTCAAATGCGCAAACGGCCGCGGAATCTGGTAGGTTCGCGCAATGCCGGCGCGCGCGATGCGGTGCGCCGGCAGGCCGGTGAGCGGCTGGCCGTCGAAAGTGATCTCGCCGCCGCTCACCGGGTAGTGGCCGCTGACGAGGTTGATGAAAGTCGACTTGCCCGAGCCGTTGGGGCCGAGCAGGCCGAGGATTTCGCCCGCGTTCACGTGCAGGCTCACGTCCGAGAGCGCGTGCACGCCGGTGAACGATTTGGACAGGTTGTGCACTTCGAGCAAGGGCCGGGATGTTGCGACGGCCCGCGCGATCGCGGGCCTTTGTTCACTCGGCTCCTGCATGTCGTCATCGCCGCGCGCATCGGGGTTCGCCTTTGGCAGTGCGCTATGCAACTCGTCATCCCGGCGCACGCCGGGATCCACCGTTGACCGATCGCCATGGATCCCGGCCACGGCCGCGGCCCTTTCCGCCTTGCGCTTCAGCAAGAAACCCAGCACCCCATTGGGCATGAACAGAATCACCGCGACGAGCACACCACCCACCGCGGCCTTGCCGGCGACGGCGTAGTTTCCCGCAGTGAAGGCGTAGAGCAGGCAGGTGATCGCCGCCGCGCCCACCGCGGGCCCCGCCCAGTGGCGCGTACCGCCCAGCACGCTCATCAAGACGACGGTCAGTGGCACCGTGATGTTGAAGGTTTCGCCCACTGTCACGTAGTTGACGAACAGCGCGTGAATGCCACCGGCCAGGCCGGCGAGCGCGCAGGACATGGCGTACGCGAGCAGCTTGTAGCTGAAGGTGGGAACGCCCATCACTTCGGCCACGTCTTCGTCGTCGTGGATCGCGAACAGGCCGATGCCGAGCTTGGACGCGTGAACGCGGTAGGCGATGTAGAGCGTCAGTGTGGCCGCGATCAACGCCATCAGGTAGATCGACGCCGACGCCGTGGGCCCGAGTTTGGGAACCGCCACGCCGCTGAGCGCTATGCCCGGCCCGCCGTCGATCCGCGTGTTCAGAACGATGGTTGCGACGACGAAGGTCACCGCCAGCGTGAGCAGCGCGAACAATTCGCCGCGCACTGCCTTGACGCGAAACACGACTGCGCCAAGGGCCACACCGAGCAGCGCCGCGGCAGCGGCCGCCACGGGCAAGGTCCAGAGAAACGGCACACCCAGGTTCGCCGACAGGCCCGCCGAGGTGTACACGCCCACGCCGAAGAAGGCGCCGTGGCCGAAGGAAAAGTAGCCCGAGTATCCCGACAGGATGTTCCACGACAGCGCCAGGATTGTCCAGTGGCACACCATGTAGAGGAAGGACTCGTAGAACGGCGCGACGCCGAGCCACGGCACGCTGGCCAGTACCGCGCCTGTGGCGGCGATGGCGATGCCCGGGCGCTTCATCCGCGCAATTGCCCGGGCCGAAACAACAGCATCACGATCAGCAGCGAGAACGACACGATGGGCGCCCACGACGGCGAAGCCACTGCCATCGTGATCGCCTCGCTGACGCCGATGATGACACCCGCCACGAGCGGCCCGAGCGCGCTGCCGAGGCCACCGAGCATCACGGCGGCGAACACCACGCCGACCCAGGCAAAGATTTGCGAAGGCGTGAGCGTGAAAGTGAGCGCCAGGCAGATGCCCGCCACGCCGGCCAGCGCTGCGCAGACCCCCGCCAGCAGCAGCGAGAGCGCCTTTTGATTGATGCCGAAGGCCGCGGCGATCGGCGCGTCTTGCGCCATGGCGCGCAGCGCCTTGCCGAGATCGGTGTAGCGCATCGCCGCCCAGATCGCCAGCGATATCAAAGTCGCGAGCACCAGCGTCACGAGCTCAGGCATCGGCACGTAGAGCCCGGCGACCTTGAACTTCTGATCGTTGTACACCGACTCGAGCCTGCGAAAGTCAGCGGTCCAGACGCCCTGGATTGCGCTTTCCAGCATCACCGTGATGCCGAAGGTCACGAGCAGCGAGTTGAACGGCGAAATCGAGAAGCGTGCGAGCGCCCACTGCATGGCAGCGCCGATGCCGAAGAACAGCGGCGGGATGATGAGCAGCGTGAGCAGCGGGTCGACATGCCACACCGAGGCCATGTGGTACGCCAGGTACGCGCCGAGGAAGACGAGGCCGAAATGCGCCAGGTTGATCTGCCGCAGCAGCCCCCAGGTGAGGCCCAGCCCGAGACCGATCAGCCCGTACAGACTGCCGATGAAGATGCCCGAGAGGATGGACTGGGCGAGCAGGTTGAGGCTCGGAAGCGTCATCGCAAAGCCGCCCCGGGGCAACCCGTCATCCCGGTGAAAGCCGGGATCCACCACTCGCCCAGCACCCTGGATCCCGGCGTGCGCCGGGGTGACCGGCCGGCGGTCACTGCACCTGCAGCTTCGCCCCCGGCGCGGCAAAAGAGGCCGGCCAGATCACGTTCCACTTGCCGTTTTGCAC
>JBEBHW010000713.1:0-2426 GCA_040081145.1 Burkholderiaceae bacterium | reverse complement strand
ACGCGTTGCCGAGCCTGGTTCACGTTCTGACGCACCTCGATTGGACTCTGCATCCGGTGCGCTGGACCTTGCCCGCGCGAACCGGCGCCGCACGGATCGCGCAAATCGTCGCCGCCTGGCCCAGCGGCCGCTGGGTCAACGGCACCGACGCGCTCGAGCTGGGCCTGCCGGCACCGGTGCGAAAGCTCTTGCTCGGCTGAGCCCCGGCGCGCCAAGGCGGCCCCTCCTCAGGTCACGACACCTTTGCTTCGCAAGAACTCGGCGACCAACTGCAAGCGCGCCGACGCGTCACTCAATTCCATCAGTTTCTGTTTCGCGCCCAAAGGGATCGGCAAGATCTCGCACCAGCGATTCGCAACCCAGCCGGCGTCGTGGAAGGCATAGGGTTTCAGGAACGGTTGCGCGCCTTGCGCATCGAGCGTCGCGATCGCGTTGGCCAGGCCCTGCACGGCGCCTTGCAGCGCGGCTTTCGGGCGTACCACGGGGTCGTCGGGCAGGTGCTTCGGCTCGGCGAGCCACAACCCGTCATCGCGCTGCTGGGTTGATGCGAGGGCAAAGCGGCTCGTGCCGCGGCAGCGCACCTGCAGAATTCCCGGCTGCGCGCTGTCGACGTCGATCAATTCGGCGAGCACGCCGGTCGATTCGAACTCAATCCGAGTGCGCTTGTCGCGCACTTCGCCGCCCTTGCGCAGTGCCACGACGCCGAAGGCGCGTTGCTCGCGCAAGCAGTGCGCCACCAGGTCCAGGTACCGTGCCTCAAACACTTTCAAGCTGAGCAACCCGCCCGGGAACAGCACCGCCTGAAGCGGAAACAACGGCAACGACGACTCGGGCCAGAGGCTCGCCGACGGCGTGTTGCGCTGTTGCGGGGCGGCTTGGGCCATGTGGGCGTGCTCGAACGGGGTGGCGCCTCGTCAGTCGCGGGCGTCGAGTTCGCGATGCCGAATCAGCGTCGCGACGCGCCCACCGAAGCGATACGCGAGCGACTCGACGAAATACACAGAGCGGTGCTGACCGCCGGTGCAGCCGATCGCCACTGTCAAATAGCTGCGCTGGTCGTCTTCGAACGATGGCAGCCAGTGCGAGATGAACGCGTCGATTTGCGCCATCATTTCGACCACTTCGGGTTGTGCCTGCAAGTAGCTCGCCACCGGCTCGTCGCGGCCGGTCAGCGGCTGAAGTTCGCGGACGTAATGCGGGTTGGGCAGGATGCGCACGTCGAAGACGAAGTCGGCGTCCAGCGGCACGCCGTGTTTGAACGCAAAGCTCTCGAACACCAGCGTCAGCCGGCTCACGTCGGCGCGCACCAGGTCGCGCATCCATGCGCGCAGCTGCGCCGGGCGCAACTGGCTGGTGTCGATCACCGTCGAGGCCTGGCGCATGTCGCCAAGCAGTTCGCGCTCGAGTTCGATGGCCTCGATCAAGGCGCGCCGACCGTCCGGCGTCTGGTCTTCCTTGCGCCGGCCCGGCGTGCGGTGATGGTGTTCGTCAGACAAGGGGTGCGGGCGGCGCGTCTCGGAAAAGCGCCGCAGCAACGCGTCGGTGCTCGCGTCCAGGAACAGCGAGCGGATCGACACGCCCTCGTTGCGCAATTGCTCCATCAAGGGCAACAGCTGCGGCAGCGACGCTGCGCTGCGCGCGTCCATGGCGATTGCGACGCGGCGCTGCGAACGCTCGTGTTCGAGTCGCAGGAACTCGCGCAGCAGCTCGGGCGGCAAGTTGTCGACGCAAAAAAAGCCTGCGTCCTCGAGCGCGTGCAGCGCCACCGACTTGCCCGAACCGGAAATTCCCGTGACCAGGACCACTTCGCGCGGCGCCGTGGGCGCGCCGTTGTCGTGCAAATCGTCGTGTGCGCTGCTCATTCGGGCGTGGCCAGTGAGAGGTTCATGGGCGGCCTCGCTTCTGCGCCGGGGGCAACGGGGCGGCTGAGCCGGCAAGCATTTCCTGGGCGTGCGCGAGGCTTGTTCCGGAGAGTTTTTCGCCGCCCAGCATGCGCGCCACTTCGGCGACGCGCGCCTCGCCGGCAACGGGCTCGACGCCGCTGCGCACGCCGCCACCCTGCGCCCGCTTGGAGACGACGAAGTGATGATCGGCGCACGCCGCAACCTGGGGCAAATGGGTCACGGCGAGTACCTGTCTGTCGCGCCCGAGTTGCTTCATCAGGCGCCCCACCGTCTCGGCCACCGCGCCGCCCACGCCGGCGTCGATCTCGTCGAAGATCAAGGTGCCGGCCTCGCCCAGTTGACTCGTCGTCACGGCCACGCTCAGCGCGATGCGCGACAACTCGCCGCCCGAGGCGACCTTGGCGAGCAGCTTGGGTGCCGTGCCGGCGTGGCCGCTGACGAGCAGCTCGGCGGCTTCCAGGCCGTAGGACTGCGGCGCCGCAGCGTCGCTGACGCCGACCTCGAAGCGACCGCCCTTCATGC
>JBEBHW010000712.1:0-2446 GCA_040081145.1 Burkholderiaceae bacterium | reverse complement strand
GTGCCGCCTCGCCCGCGCTGGTGAGCAGCGAGCGCAACGCCATTTCTGCAGTGATCAGCTCGGCCACTGCGCCCAGAGCGGGCGGCAGTCCATGCACGTCGATCCAAGACATCCCTGCCGCCGCCTCGTCGACACGGCCCAGCAGCAGCAGGCGGCGCGCGGCGATCAGCCGCGCGTGCAGGGCGTTCGCCCGGTCGCCACGAACTTCGAGCGTGGCGGTCGCTGCCGCCAGAGCGCGCGTCGAGCCGCCAAGGTCGCGCATGGCAAGTGCCACCTCGGCCTCTGCCACCACGCAGCGCGCACGGGCCCCCGTTTCGTGCGCGCCGAAACCGCGCGCCGCACGGCGCAGCAACTCACGGGCGCGGCCGAGCTCGCCGAGCTGGGCCATCGCAATGCCGCGCAGCGCCAGCGCCGCGGGGTCGTCGCGCAGCGCGACGTGCTTGAGCGCGCCGAGCGGGTCGCCCATGGTGAGAGCGCGTGCCGTGGCACTGATCAGCGAGTCCATGCCCGCAGGCTACCGCCTCGCGACCACTGGCGCGAAGTGCGTAACGACGGAATCGACTTGACCCGGTGTGCGCATCTGCGCCAACCTTGCAACCCATGTTCTTGCAACGCACGCCCGCTGCCCCGCTTCGCCTGTTCATCGCCCGGCTCTGGGCGAGCGATGCCGCCTGCGACGGCCCCGCCACCGGCCCCGCGCTGAGCGAACGTGTCTTGCCTACGGGTTTGATGCACGTGGTGGTTCGGCTCACTGACCGGCCGTTGTACGTTCGCGATCCGAACGCGGCTGCGCGCCTGGCCGTGCCGCCGTGCCTGGTGGGCGGCGCCCGATCGGACTTCTACTCGCGCGAGTCGGCGGCGCCGTCGTCCTCGGTGGGCGCTGTGCTGTGGCCGGGTGCCGCTGTGCTGCTCTTCGGTATTGGTGCGGATGAGCTCGCGCAGCGCCACACGTCGCTGCAAGACCTCTGGGGCAGCCACGCCGATCGTCTGCGTGCCGAGCTCTGCGAGCTTCGCACGGCCGAAGCCAGGCTCGCACGATTCGAAGCCCGTCTGGGCGAGCGACTGCCCTTGCTGCGAGGCCTTCACCCCGAAGCGGCGAACCTCATGCGATGGGTGCACATGGCGCCGAGCGTCGGCGCGGCCGTGCGCGAAAGCGGCTTGAGTCATCGCGCCTTCATCGCCCACTTCCGCCGCCACGTCGGGCTCGCACCCAAGACCTGGCTGCAGGTGCGGCGCTTCCAGCGCGCACTGCACGCGATGCGCCTGGATCCAGCAGCTCCGCTGGCCGACGTGGCGGCAGCGGCGGGCTACAGCGATCAGTCCCACTTCGGCCGCGAGTTCATGGCGCTCGCCGGCGCCACCCCGGCGGGCTACCGGAGGAGGTCGCCGTCTGAAGCGAACCACTTGCCTGTCGCGACGTAGAGCGGGCATAAAGCGGGGCCGGTCAATTTCCTTCTATCGCAGCTGCCAGGTGGCGACGACACTGGTATGCACGTTGACCTGAGGAGCCATGCCATGACGATTTCCGAGCTGTTTCCCTACCTCTGCGTGTCGGACTCGGCGGCCGCCATCGCGTTTTACCGCGAGGCGTTCGGCGCCACGGAGAAGTTCCGCCTCACCGAGCCCAGCGGCCGGATCGGCCACGCCGAGATGAACTTCGGCGGCATGACGCTCATGCTGTGCGATGAGTACCCCGAGTACGGCATCCGCAGTGCCTCGACCCTCGGCGCCACGCCGGTGACGCTGCACCTTCACGTCGACAACGCCGACGCGATGATCGAGCGGGCGGTTCGTGCCGGCGCGACGCTGGAGCAGGCACCCAGCGATGCCTTCTACGGCGAACGCTCGGGTGTCGTGCGCTGCCCCTTCGGGCATCGATGGCTGATCGGCCATTCGATCGAAGAGGTCAGCACCGACGAGATGCAGCGCCGCTATGCGGCACTGTTCGAGGGCGGCTGATCTGGCGCCGGGTTGCCGCGCGCGAGTCTCGCCGCCTCGCGGTCCAATTGCGTCATTGCGCTACCGTGTCTCGCCCGCGGGGCGTCGTGGTCCGCAGTTGCACCGGCAAAGCCAAACAGTCGGATGCCCTGCGACGATCCGCGCCGAGGCGTCCTGGGCGTCTAGCCGCTGGGGAGCACGCTCCGATCGCGGACGAGCGATACGGCCGCGGAGCGCCCGAGGCAGGACGCCATGCCCAGCCACGTATGCCGATTTCCCTCCCAGCACCAGCCGAGTTTAGGACGCCCATCGCTGAGCCAGAGCGCAGGGACGCGCTTGTCATCGCACCTGGAACCCAGAAGCATGAAGCAGTGATTGGGCTGCAGAAACTCGGGCACCTGCGTCAGGACAGCGACCCCCTCCTCGACCGTCAGAGGCGAACGCTTGGCGGCAGCCAGCAGGGGCATCGATTCGAGCGGCGTCTTGTTGAGCGTGGTTTCTCCGCGGT
>JBEBHW010000711.1:0-2455 GCA_040081145.1 Burkholderiaceae bacterium | reverse complement strand
CAGCCATTTCGCCGCAGACGCTGACGCCGCGCCCTGCCGAAATGGCCTGCCGAATCGTCGCGGCAATCAGCTGCAGAACCGCGGGGTGCCAAGGGTCGTAAAGGTGCGCGACCGCCTCGTCAGCGCGATCGATCGCCAGCGTGTATTGGATTAAGTCATTGGTGCCAATCGACACGAAGTCGAAGTACTTCAAGAAGACCGGCAGCACGAGCGCCGCGGCGGGAACCTCGATCATCGCGCCCACGCGCACGTCAGCGTAGGCCCGGCCCGCGTCGTCGAGTTGCTGCTTGGCGCGGGCCAGCGCCTCCAGCGTGTGCCGCACCTCATTGATGTGCGCAACCATCGGAATCAGAAGCTGAACCTTTCCGTAGGCGCTGGCGCGCAGAATCGCCCGCAGCTGCTGGCGGAACATGCCAGGTTCGGACAGGCTCCAGCGTATCGCACGCAAACCCAGCGCGGGATTCAGTGCATGCTCGTGGCGCAATTCGTTGACCGACATCCGGTCCAGCGGTTTGTCCGCACCGATGTCGACGGTTCGGATCGTCACCGGCAAGCCGTTCATTGCCTGCACCGCGGCACGGTAGGCTTCGAACTGCTCATCTTCGCCCGGGAGTTCGCCCGAACGATTCATGAACAAGAATTCACTGCGGAACAAGCCAATGCCGACGGCACCCGACGCCAACGCGGCGCTCGCGTCCGCGGGCATTTCGATATTGGCCAGCAGGTCGACGGGCTCGCCGTCGAGGGTGACCGCCGGAGTATGGCGAAGGCGCGACAAGCGCTCCCGCTCCACGCTGCTTTGACGCTGCCGGAAGCGGTACTCCTCGAGAAGAATCGGCGATGGATTGACGATCACGACGCCGGCGTCGCCGTCGATCACGACCCAGTCGTCCTGCCTGATGATGCGACTTGCCTCACGCGCCCCAACAACCGCGGGAATGTCCAAGCTGCGCGCCACGATCGCGGTGTGCGAGGTCCGACCTCCGACATCGGTGATGAACCCGATGAATACGCTGCCCTTGAACTGCAACATGTCAGCCGGAGCGACATCATTGGCGACCAGCACCAGCGGACCATCACCACCCAGGTCTGCCGCGTCGCCGCCTTCTTTACGTCCCGCGTCGGGAGCCGCGCTTCGCACCATCGCCCGCAAGATTCGCTCCACGACTTGTTCGAGGTCTGCCTTGCGCTCTCGCAAGTAGTCGTCCTCCATGTCGTCGAATTGCCTTGCCAGAACTTCGAGCTGCGCCGACAAGGCCCACTCGGCGTTGTAGTGGCGCTCTTCGATCCAATGCTTCGTGGCGGTGGTCAGCGTGTCATCGTGCAGAAGCATCAAGTGCACGTCGAGCAGCGCGGAGAGTTCACCCGGCGCATCCGCGGGCAACGCGCGTTGCAGCGCGCTGAGCTCCTCGGCGACGACGTCGCGTGCTTGGCGCAAGCGTGCCACTTCCGAGCCGACCTGATGAATGTCGATGAAGTAGTGCGCCACATCGACCCGGCTCGACGCCACAAGCACGGCCCGGCCGATCGCCACACCGCGCGACACCGGCAGACCGAAGAGTTGGATGCTCATGGCCCGATGCTAGCAGCGCCAGCGCGCGTCGAACGCCGGGGCGACGCGCATTGGGCGCGGCGGCGCAGCGTCACCCGCGCACGCGGCGCAGCCCGACTATTCGCTCTCGCCGAATCGGTCGTTGATCAAGGCGACGAGGCCATCCATTGCCGCGGCTTCGTCCGCCCCTTCGGTTTCGATCTCAATTTCACTGCCCAGACCCGCCGCAAGCATCATGACGCCCATGATGCTCTTGGCGTTGACGCGGCGCTCTTTGCGCGTCAAATGGACCTCGCATTGAAAACGGCTCGCCAATTTGGTGAGCTTGGCCGAGGCTCGTGCATGCAGGCCCAGCTTGTTGCTGATCGTGATGTTCGACTTGATCATCGGGTGGTCGCAGTGTTCGGTGCCGTGGCTTGGGGCTCGGTCGCCGCCAATTGAACGACGCCCTGCGTCGCGCCTGTGATGGCCCGCCCCGCGAGGGCCTCGAGCGGCTCGCGGGCGTAGCACAGCACGCGCCAAATCATGGAGACGTTCACCCCCGCAATCACCCGCACGTGGCGGCCGTCCACCAAGCGCTGTGCCAGGTTGCACGGCGTCGCACCCACGACATCCGTCAGAACAAGCACATCGGGGTCCTTGACACGCTCCAACATCGCTTTTGCGCTGGCTTCGAGGGCCTCGATCGAGTCCTGCGGTCCGACGTCCAGCGCTTCAATCATCGCGCTGCACTCCGGGTACGCGTGCTCAGCCACTGCCTTGAGCGCGGAAGCCAAAGGTGCGTGGGCAATGATCATCAGTCCCGGCATTGGTAGATGTTGGCCCGTTTCAGGCCCGAAGGTCGATAACAGAGCCAACACCCCCGTTCAAACCGTGCATGCGGATTTCCCGCACACGGCTTAC
>JBEBHW010000710.1:0-2459 GCA_040081145.1 Burkholderiaceae bacterium | reverse complement strand
TTGGCGACCTCGGTGCCGCTGATTCCCATCGCGACGCCGACGTCGGCACGCGCCAGCGCCGGCGCGTCGTTGACGCCGTCTCCGGTCATCGCCACCACGTCGCCGCGCGCCTGCAGCGCCTGAACGATGCGCAGCTTTTGCGCCGGTTGCACGCGTGCGAACACGGCGATGTGCGGTAGTTGATCGCGCAGCTCGGCGTCGCTCATGCGTTCCAGCTCGGCGCCGTCGACAGCACGGTCGGCATCGCGTGCAGACTCGGACTCGCGTGTGATGCCCAGTTCGCGCGCGATCGCCAGGCCGGTGAGCTTGTGATCTCCCGTCACCATGAGGGGCCGGATGCCGGCGGCGCGGCAGTGCGCGACCGCCGCTTTGGCCTCTTCGCGTGGCGGGTCGATCTGGCCGATCAGCCCGAGCAGCGTGGCGCGGCCGGAGAAGGCGCTGAAGCGGTCGGCCACGCGCAATGCGTCGTCCGCGACGTGCGCCACCGCGAGCACGCGCAGCGCCCGGCCCGCCATCGCTTCGGCAGCGGCGCGCCCCGCCTCGACGACCACCGGCCCATCGGCCGCACACAATCGCAGCACGGCCTCGGGTGCGCCCTTGATCAGCACCTTGCCCGGCGCGCCGGCGTCACAGTGACGCGTCGCCATCATCTTGAGGTCGGGGTCGAACGGGATTTCGCTTTGGCGCGGCATGCGCCGGCGCAGCGCCTGCACGTCGATGCCGGCCTTGGTGGCGGCGACGAGCAACGCGGCCTCGGTCGGGTCGCCGAGAACGCCCCACGGCGCCGCTTCATCGGCAAGGGGCGCGACGAGCTCGGCGTCGTTGCACAGTACCGCAGCCTGCAAGAGCGCAGCCACGGCGCTGTCTTGGCTGCCGATTGCGACCCCTGCAGCGCTGAGCGTGCCGTGCGGCGCGTAGCCCACGCCGTCGATGTCGACGCAGCGCCCATCGGGCAGCCACAACGCGCTGACGGTCATCTGATTGCGCGTCAGCGTGCCGGTCTTGTCGCTGCAGATCACGGTGATCGAGCCGAGCGTCTCGACCGCCGAGAGGCGCCGGATGATTGCGCCGCGCCCGGCCATGCGCTGCATGCCCACGGCCAGCGCGATCGTCATCGCCACCGGCAGGCCTTCGGGCACCATCGACACCATCTGGCTGATCGCGACCATGGTCACCTCCGCAAGTGCCAAGCCACGCAGCACACCGAGCAGCATCACCGCACCGAACAGCAGCAGCGAGCCGCCCACGAGGTAGCGGCCGAAATGGGCGATGCGCAGCTCCAGCGGCGTCTTCGGTTCCTCGGCAGTCTCCGTCAGGCGCGCAATGCGCCCCACTTCGGTGTGGGTGCCGGTTGCCGTGACGACCGCGCGCCCCCGGCCGGCGGTGATGTAGGTGCCCGAGAACACCATGTTGCGCCGGTCCGCCAGGCCGGTCGCTTCGGGCAGCGCCGCCAGGCCCTTCGCCACCGGCAGCGACTCGCCGGTCAGCGCGGCCTCGGCAGCGCCGAGCGCTGCGGCGGCGAGCAGCCGCGCATCGGCGCCGACGGCATCGCCGGCGCTGAGAAGCAGGATGTCCCCAGGCACCAACTCGCGCGCTGGAATCGGCTGTTCCTGGCCCGCGCGAACCACGCGCACCTGCAGCGCCGAAAGCCGGCGCAGCGCCGCCATGGAACGTTCGGCGCGCCCTTCCTGATAGGCACCGACCAGTGCGTTGACGATCACGACGCCGAGGATCACGCCTGAGTCGCCCGCATGGCCCATCGCGGCAGAAAGCACCGCGGCAATGAACAGGATGTAGATCAGCGGGCTCTTGAACTGGCGCAGGAACACGCGCACGGCCGAGCGCTTGCGCGCTTCGCGCAGGGCGTTCGGCCCGTGGTTGGCGCTCCGCAGCGCGACGGCTTGCGCCGACAAGCCGCTGGCCGCGTCGCTGGCGAGCTGCCGAACGACCGTGGCAGCGTCCAGAGCGTGCCAGGGGGTGGTTTCGGACGGCACGGCCAGGCTACGCGGTCTCTGGCTGAGGGGCCCCACTTGCGGCCATCGCGACGAACACGGTTTTCATTTCCATGGCATGCGCATTGAGACACGCCAGCGCCGGACGCGGCTTGACCGGAGTCAATACCGGGGATTCGAACTTGCCGCTCGCGAACTTGACGCTGGTCAACGCCTGCGGAAGCGGCATCGCGCACAGTGAAGGTGGCGCCGCTTCTCGCGGCGCGCGAGGAGCGCACGATGTACAAACGACTGTTTGTCGCCGACGACGGCAGCGAGGCCGGCGCTGCGGCATTGAACGAAGCGATCGGCCTGGCGAAGCGCGAAGGCAGCGAACTGCACATCGTTTTCGTCGCGTTTTACCCCAAGACCTTCGGCCACCCCATCGTCAACCTCGCCGCGGTCGAGGAAGCGCTGGAGGAGGAAGGGCGATCGATCCTCGAGGGCGCCGCGGCGAAGGCGCAAGCG
>JBEBHW010000057.1:0-10905 GCA_040081145.1 Burkholderiaceae bacterium | reverse complement strand
AGCCGGGGTCCGGCAACGCGCGGGCAGAGAGATTCGGGGCAGGGGGTCCCGGCCTGCGCCGGGATGCCGCGCGGCGGGGAGACCTCCCTGCGCGTGGCGTGCGGCCGGCGGTCAAATTCGGTCGCGTGTCGTCTGCCGGCCCGTCTTCGTGTACGTCGCGGCGTGCGCCGCGAGGAAGGCACGCGCGTCGTCGACGTCTTTGCGTATGGCCTGCGTGAGCGCGGCGAGCCCGTCAAAGCGGGCTTCGTCGCGAAGTTTGTGCAGCAGTTCCACGCGCACGAGTTTAGCGTAGCCCCCTTCAACGCCGAGCCGCTCCGGCCAGTCCAGGCAATAGACCTCGAGCACGACGCGCCCGCTGTCGTCGACCGTCGGTCGTTGGCCCAGGCTCGCCACGCCGTCCAGCGGCTCGTCCGTCAGGCCAAAGGTGCGCACCGCAAAAATGCCCAGCGCCGCGGGCTTGGGGTGCGAAAAGCGCAAGTTCAGCGTGCGAAATCCGTCGCCGCGCCCCGGCGCAGACTCACCCAGTTCGCGCCCGAGCTTGCGCCCGTGCACGACGTGGCCGCTGACGCTGTAGGGCCGGCCGAGCAGCGCCGCGGCCTGCGCCATGTCGCCCGCGGCGAGCGCGGAGCGAACGCTGGAACTCGAGACACGCGAACCGTGCGCTTCGAAGCTGTTCATGCGCGCGACTTCAAAGCCGCGCGCTGCTGCGCCAGCTTCCAGCATTGCGTAGTCGCCGGAGCGCTTCGCGCCGAAGCGGAAGTCGTCACCCACGAGCACGAGTTTCGCGCCCAGGCCACGCACGAGAACGTCGTCGATGAAAGTCTGCGGCGACTGCGCGGCGAAATCCGCGTCGAAGCGCATCACGACGGCCTGATCGACGCCGCAGCGCTCCAGTTCGCTGAGCTTGTCGCGCAGCGTCGCGATTCGCGCCGGCGCCAGCTCGGGCTTGCCGGTTGCGGCGGCAAAAAAGTCGCGCGGGTGCGGTTCGAACGTCATCACGCAGGATGCCAGACCGCGGTGCCGGGCTTCGGAGCGCAGCAGCGCAAGCATCGCCTGATGGCCGCGGTGCACGCCGTCGAAATTGCCTATCGTCAGGGCGCAGGTGCGGGCGATGTCACGGTGCTGTGTGCCTCGAAAAACTCGCATGCGCGGGATTATCGGCGGCGCTCAGGGCGCACCCACCACATGCGGCCCGTCGAGCCAGCGCCAGGCGCCGCTGGGCAGATCGTCGCGCAAAACTAACGCGCCGAACTCGCTGCGGTGCAGGGCCTGCACACGGTTGCCCACGGCCGCAATCATGCGCTTGACTTGGTGGTACTTGCCCTCCAGCAGCGTCAAGCGCAACTGTGTCGCGCCCGTGACTTCGCAGGCGGCGGCGCGAACCGGTGTGTTCTCGCCGAGCAAGGTCACACCGGCAATCAGCTGCTCCGCCTGCGGGTCATCCACGGCGTGCGTGCACGTGACCTCGTAAACCTTGGGCACGTGACGCTTGGGCGACGTCAGCCGGTGGATGAGCGCGCCGTCGTCGGTGAACAGCAGCAGGCCGGTCGTGTCTTCGTCCAGACGCCCGATCGCCTGCACGTCGCGCCGCCGCAGCGGCGCCGGCAAGAGGCTGTACACGCTCGGGTGATGGCGCGGCTTTTGCGAACACTCGTAGCCCGCCGGCTTGTGCAGCATGATCAGCGCCTGCTGCTGGTACGGCCACTCGATGCCGCGCACGCTGAAGCGCAGACCCGCGGTATCGAACGTTTCGGACGAGTCCTCGCAGCTTCGACCCTGCACGCTCACCAGACCCGAGGCAATCAGGCCTTCGCATTCACGCCGCGTTCCGAAGCCCTGCGAGAACAGGATCTGCGCGAGGCTTGTCGCTGGCGTCAATCGTGCAGCTCCAGCAGCACGACGTGGTTGGCGCTGGCCGGCCAGGTGCGGCCGACGATTCGCTCGTCGTTGAACTCGCCGCTCACGGTGCGCGGCGGGACGGCGGGCAATCGCACTTGCGCGACCGACACGCCCGGCACCCCGGTGGGGATGCCGGCAGGCGGGCTTTTGCCGTCGAGCACGATTCTGTCGCGCGGCACGCCGAAGTAGCCGCGCGGGCGCGTCAGCGTGACGATCGCGCCGGCGTCACGATCCGTCGGCGGGGCGCGTTGCGCGCGCAGGTGCACGAGGCTTGACGAGCGCGCAAATGGCGAACGATAGATGTGGGTCACGGCGAAGTCGGCAGCGCGGACCTGGAATTCGAGCGCGGTGTTGCTGGTCGTGATCAGGGGCCCCCACAATCCGTCCTCGCCGACGGTTTGTCGATGCAATGTCGCGCCTTGGCGTTCGCCGGTGGTTGCATCGACCGCGTAGACCTCGACTTCGGCGCCGGCCAGAGCCAGGTTGTTCGCAAAGTTGCCGGTGCCGGCACCATTGTCAAGACCCGTGCCACTGACCTTGCCGGACAAGCTGATGCGCGGCTCAGTGCGGACCGCCAACGCGCCCGACTCGCGCCCGGTGATGAAGCGGTGCGCCGCGGCAAACGCCTTGGCGCTGAAGGACGTCTCGCGGTGGTCGATGCCGGCGATGATCACGTTCTCCGCGCCCTTCAGTTCGGGTCCGTCGAAGCTCACGTTCGTCGGCGCGCCCTTCTGGCCGATCCACACGCCGTCGGGCTGGGCGAATTTGTCGAAGTTGTCGGAGCGGATCGTCAGCCAACGAACGCCCGGCGTGATTTCACCACCTTGGCCGCCTTGATTGTTCATGGCACGCAAGAACGGCCCAGTCCCATTGAATTCGCTGTTGGGGAGGAAGGCCGAATGCGCCCACACGCCGTGGTTGGGCACGCCGCCCAGAATCGCGTGCGACACCTTGGCCGCGCCGCCGCCGTTGGCGATGTAATTGCGAATCGCGTTGCCGCCGCGCGAGTTGCCCATCAGCACGACCCGCGCCTGGCCGGTGCGGCGCAGCACCTCGTCGACTTGCGCGCTCAAATACTGCATGTGCTGCATTGTCGACGTGCGGCCGTCCTGCGGCTTGTCGTCGGCGTCGCGCGCCAGCGGATACGGCAGGTCGATGGCGTGCAGGCGCTCTGCGGGCCAACCGTTCGATTCGAAGCGCCACAGCGTCGTGTGCCACAGCGCGGCGGTGTCGCCGTTGCCGTGCACGAAGACGATCGGCGGGTGCGAATCGCCGGCGGGGCTGGATGCGCAACCGGCGAGCAGCAGCGCGGCAGCGGCCGCCAGGAGTCCGCGGCGTGCGAAGTGGGTTGTCATGGCGTGGGGCTCAGGGCTTGGGACTGTGCAGTGTGGCCAGGTCGCGCGCTGCCGGCAATCGGGGCAGACCAGGGCCGGCGAGGGTTGTCGCGGCGCGCACGGCGCGCAGCACTGCGAGCATCGTCACTTCCGCGGCGAGTGCGCCGAGCAACGTCAAGCTGGTGCTTTGGCCGCTGCCGCCGCCCTGCTGGCCTGTCGCCAGTGCAAACAGCGTATCGCCGTCGCCCTGCGTGTGCACCGGGTTGATGGCGCGCGCCAGGCCGTCGTGCGCCATTTGCGCGAGTTTGTTCGCGCCGGCTTTGTCCAGGCGCGCGTCGGTGGCGATGACGCCGATCGTCGTCGCCTGACCTGTCTGGAGGGAGGGGGGCAACTCGCCGCGCCGGAGCGCCGCCATCGTGTCCAGCAGCGACGTGCCGTCGGCGCTGCGCGCGCCGGCGATCACTTGGCCGGTGCGCGGGTCGACGATGTCGCCGATGGCATTTACCGCGACGAGCGCGCCCACCGTGATGCCACCGACCTGGATCGACGCACTGCCGATGCCGCCGCGCATCGCCCGCCCGAAGCCGAACAGCTTGCCCACCGACGCCCCCGCGCCTGCGCCGACGTTACCCTCGAGAGGAGCCGCCGACGTCGCGGCCTGGCACGCGGCGTAGCCGGAATCGGCGTCGGGGCGGATGCGCGGATCGCCGACGTTCAAATCGAACAGGATCGCCGCCGGCACGATGGGCACGCGCACCTGCGTGCCGCTCGCATGGCGGCCGACGGGAAACCCGATGCCTTGTTCTTCGAGCCAGCGCATCACGCCGCCGGCGGCGTCAAGCCCGTACGCGCTGCCTCCGGCGAGCAACACGGCGTGCACGTGCGGCACGGCGTTCAGCGGCGAGAGCAACTCGGTCTCTCGCGTCCCGGGCGCCGCGCCGCGCACATCAACGCCGCCCACCGTGCCCTCGGGCGCAAGCACGACGCTGCAGCCGGTGGGGCGCCGCGCATCGGTGAAGTGGCCGACGCGCAGGCCGGGAACATCGGTGATCGACATGAAGCCCGGGGCCGCGGCGCTTGGCTACTTGCTCGGCGCGGCGATCAGCGCGTCGAGCACGGCAAGCACTTGCGCGTCGCCCATGCGCCGCGCGCTGGCGAGCTCGCCGGCCTGGGTGGCGCGCACGAAGGCGCCGTCGGCGGCGAGCACCGCCACTGCCGGGATGCCCTTCTTCGTTGCGTCGCCCATCTGACGCGTGAGGTCGAGGTTCTTGTTGAAGTTGCCGACGTCGACCTTGGTCACGACGTAACGCTGCGCCACATGCTCGGCCACCGGTCCGTCGGCCATCAGTTTGGCCAGCGCCTGGCAGTCGTCGCACCAGTTCGCGCCGAACACGACGAGCACGCGCTTGCTTTGCGCTTGCGCCTGTTGCAAGGCCTTGTTCAACTCGGCGCGTGCGTCGGCGCTTTCGTCATAGGGTTTGGGCTTGGCGCTGCACGCCGTGACGGCGAGCAGGGCCAGAACCCATGCGCTCATGCGGCGTCGGGTAAAGAACATGACGGGGTGCGGCGCCACTCAGGCAAACACGCCGGCCGTATCGAGCATTCGCGAACTCACTTCTCCGAGCTGATGCAGCGTATCGCCGAAGGTCATTTCCATGACGGTGAGGCGCTTGAAGTAGTGGCTCGCGACGTACTCGTCGGTGACGCCGATGCCGCCGTGCATCTGGATGCACTGCTGGCCGACAAAGCGCATCGACGCCCCGAGTTGCAGCTTTGCCTGCGCGAGCGCGCGGCGCCGCGCCGCGGCCGGCTCGCCCATCTTCAGGCTCGCGAAGTAGCTCATCGAGCGCGCCAGCTCGAGTTGCATCTTCACGTCGGCGACACGGTGCCGTAAGGCCTGGAAACTCGCGATCGGCACGCCGAACTGCTTGCGCGTGTTCATGTACTCCACCGTGATCGCGAGCAGCTTGTCCATCGCGCCCACGCCTTCGGCGCAGAGCGCGGCGATGCCCGTGTCGATGGCGTGTTCCAGCAGCGGCAGGCCCTCGGCGGCGATCAAGGTGACGGGGCTCGCCTGCAGATTGAGCTGCGCGGCGCGCGCGCCGTCTTGCGTGGGAAAGCCGCGCACGGCGACTCCGGCGACGTTTTTCTCGACGAGGAACAGGCCAATTCCCGACGCCGCATCCAGCGCGCCGGAGACTCGCGCGGGAACGACCCAGGCATCGGCCTCGTCGCCGGCCGGGACGACGCTTTTTGCGCCGCTCAGCGTCCATGCGCCTCCCGACTGCACGGCACGGGTTTCGACATGGTTCAGGCGGTAGCGCGCCGTGCGCTCCTGGTGCGCGAGCACGACCAGGGCCGAACCGTCGGCGATCTGCGGCAGCCACTTGGCCTGCACCGCGGCGGGCGCGGCGGACAGCAGCCGCGGCGCCAGCAGCGCCGCTTGCGCATAAGGTGCGTTGACGAGGCCGCGGCCGAGCTCTTCGCACACGACCATCGCTTCGACGGCGCCAAAACCCATGCCTCCGTGGGCCGAGGAAACGGCCAAGCCCGTCAGGCCGAGCTCGGCGAGTTCCTTGTAGACGCCGCGGGTGGCGCCACCGGCTTTCGCGATGCCATGACGGCGCTCAAACGAGAAACCCTTTTCGACCCAGCGCGCCACGGCGTCGCGCAGCGAGTTTTGATCGTCGGTGAATTCGAAATCCATGTTCAGCTCCCCAGGACGGTTTGGGCAACGATATTGCGTTGCACTTCGTTCGATCCACCGTAAATCGTCGTCTTGCGGTAGTTGAAGTAGGTGCCAGCCAGCGGCGCGCAATGCGCTGCACCGAAATAGTCGCCCTGCCAGCCCGCGGCGAGCGCTTCGCGGATGAAAGGCACGCTGAACGGGCCGCCGGCGAGCATCATGAGCTCGGTATAGCGCTGCTGGATTTCGCTGCCGCGAATCTTCAGCAGGCCGGCGACGTCGAGGCTTTGTTTGCCGCTCTTTTCTGCCGAGATGACGCGCAGAATGAGCATTTCGAGCGCGACCACGTCGACTTCGAGCAGCGCGATCTGGTCGCGAAAGCGCCCGTCGTCGTACAGCCCTTCGAGCTTGGCGATGCGCTTGACGCGTTCGAGTTCGCGCTTGGCGCGGTTCACGTCGCCGATGCCGGTGCGCTCGTGCGCGAGCAGGTACTTGGCGTAAGTCCAGCCCTTGTTCTCTTCGCCCACCAGGTTGTCGGCGGGGACTTCGACGTTGTCGAACCAGACCTCGTTCACTTCCGCGCCGCCGTCCAGCGTGACGATCGGGCGCACCTTGACTCCCGGACTCTTCATGTCGATCAGCAGGAAACTGATGCCGGTCTGCGGCTTGCCCTCAAAGCCGGTGCGCACCAGGCAGAAGATCCAGTCGCCGTATTGCGCGAGCGTGGTCCACGTCTTCTGGCCGTTCACGAGGTAGTAGTCGCCACGGCGTTCGGCCTTGCATTTCAAGGACGCGAGGTCCGAGCCCGAACCGGGCTCGCTGTAGCCCTGGCTCCACCACACGTCGCCGCTCATGATTCCCGGCAGGTGGCGCTTTTGCTGCTCCGGCGTGCCGAACGCCATGATGACGGGGGCGACCATCACCGGGCCGAACGGCACGATGCGCGGCGCGCCGGCCAGGGCACATTCTTCTTCGAACAGGTGCCGCTGCACGGCGCTCCAGCCCGGCCCACCAAACTGTTGGGGCCAAGCGTAGCCGTGCCAGCCCACTTTGCCCAGGATGCGAGCCCAGCGCTGCATGTCGTCGCGCGACAGGTCCAGCGAGTTGTGCACCTTGTGGCTGATGTCTTTGGGCAAGCTCTGTGCGACCCAGCCGCGAATCTTTTCGCGGAAGGCCTGTTCTTCGGGGGTAAATGCCAAGTCCATAGGTTTCTCCGTGCGGTTCCGGTCGGAAGTGTCGCCGCTGTTTTAGCACGAAGCCATTGCCATCGATTCGCATGGGGCAGCTGTAGGCGGCTTGTCGCGATCGGGCAAACGCCGCAGCCCACTCGCGCTGGACTCAGGGCCGTTTGTCCAGCGTCATCCGGTCGTTCTCGCGCTTCATCTGAAAGCGCGTGAGGAAGCTGTTGCCGAGCAGCACCTGTTCCATGCCGGCGGGCAGCACGGCGGCTTCGACGTTGTAGACCTGCACGTCGCCGATGCGCACCGAGTCCAGCGTGACGCGGTACGCGACGATGGTGCCGTTCGCGGTTTGACCCACGCTGCGCTGGCCGCCGCGGTAGTTCAGGCCGATCAGCTCGGCCACCGTCTGGCTCAGCGCCACGTGTGTGGCGCCGGTGTCGACGATGAAGCTCACTGCCTTGCCGTTGATGCTGCCTTGCGTCACGAAGTGCCCGCCGCTGCCGGCGGTGAGAACGATTTGCGAGCCGCTGCCGGCGCTCGCGGCGCCGCCGAGGTTGGCGTGCGCCTGGCCGAGCTGCAGCGTGACGCGCTGGCCGCCGACTTCGATGACCGCGTCGCTGCCGCTCACACCGAGAAGTTTGACGCCTTGCACGGTCTGGCCGATTGCCAAGGTGCGCGGCGTGCCGTCGATCATGAGCAAGGCCTTGCTTCCCAGACTGCCGCTGAGCGACACCTTCTGCGCCGTCGCGGCGCCCGCGCACACGAGCAATGCGCTGGCCAGGAACGCGCGCAACAACGACATCATTCGCGGAAGTTGCTGAACGACAGCGGCGCTTCGGTGATGGTTTGGCGGATCAGCGCGATCGCCGCTTGCAGATCGTCGCGTTTCGTGCCGGTGATGCGCACCGTGTCGCCCTGGATCGCGGCCTGCACCTTGAGCTTGCTTTGTTTGACGGCGGTCTGGATTTTTTTCGCCGTCTCGGTGTCAATGCCGCTCTTCACTGTGAGCGGCTGCTTGACCTTGTCGCCGCCGACTTTTTCGATCGCCGCGCTGCGGTCCAGAAAGCGCGCGTCGACGCCGCGTTTGCTGAGCTTGGCGAGCAGGATGTCCATCACCTGGCCGATCTGGAAATCGCTGTCGGCCCACACCGTGAGGTCTTTGTCTTTCAGCTCGATTCGCGCCGACGAACCCTTGAAATCGAAGCGCGTGCCGATTTCCTTGGCCGTCTGGTCCACGGCGTTACGCACCTCGACGAGGTTGGGTTCCAGCATCGCGTCAAAACTCGGCATGCGGCGATTGTCGTCGCTTGTACGTTCGCCGGTGGCTTCGGATCGGTGAAAATTGCCCAATGCACATCGAGAGCGGCGTCAGCCTCAAGCCCTACAACACCTTCGGCTTGCCGGCGGTGGCACGCTCTCTCGTGAGGATCGCGAGCGACGCCGACGTGCGCGGCGTCGTCGACCACCCGCAACTCGGACCTGCGCCGAAGTTCGTTCTCGGCGGGGGCAGCAACATCGTGCTGACGCGCGACATGCCGCAAGTCGTATTGAAGATCGAGGTGCGCGGCATGCGCCTCGTCGAGGAATCCGACGAGGCCTGGATCGTCGAATTCGGCGCCGGCGAGAACTGGCACGACTGCGTCGCGTGGACGCTGGCGCAGGGCTTGCCGGGCCTCGAGAACCTGGCGCTGATTCCCGGCACGGTGGGCGCCGCGCCGGTGCAGAACATTGGCGCGTATGGCCTGGAGCTGGCGGAACGGTTCGAGTCGCTCGACGCGGTCGACCTCGTCACCGGGCGCAGCGTGCTGCTCTCGCGGCCATTCTGCAAGTTCGGCTATCGCGACAGCGTTTTCAAACACGCGCTGGCCGGGCGCAGCGTGATCATGCGCGTGCGTCTGCGCCTGCCGCGGCCTTGGCAGCCGGTGCTCGGGTACCTCGATCTCGAGCGAAAAATCGCGCAAACCGGCATTGCCGCGCCGGACGCGCGCCAAGTGTTCGACTGGGTCTGCGCGATCCGCCGCGCCAAGCTGCCGGACCCGGCGTGTGTGGGCAACGCCGGGAGTTTTTTCAAGAACCCGCTGGTCACGCCCGAACAATGCCGCGACATCATCGGCCGCGACCCCGAAGTCGTGCATTACCCCATGGCCGACGGCCGCATCAAGCTCGCAGCGGGCTGGCTCATCGACAGTTGCGGCTGGAAGGGCAAGACGGTGGGCAAGGCAGGTGTCTACGAGAAGCAGGCCCTCGTGCTCGTCAATCGCGGCGACGCGATCGGCTCCGAAGTGATGACACTGGCGCGTGCGATCCAGGAAAGCGTCTACGGAAAATTCGGCATCCGGCTGGAGCTCGAACCCGTCGTCGTGTGAACGAAGTCCGCAGTGCCCGCGCGGCGTGTGCGTCACCCCCGCACTGCGGTGGGCCTCTAGCGTGAACGATTCGAGCAAACTACCTCCGACGCTGCATGAGCTGCGCTACGCCGGTGTAGCCTGCGCGTCGATTCATCCTGTGGTGCCTCGAGGCGAGACCGCGGCCGCTCGCTGTTCATGCAAACCTCTCAATCCTCACTTCAACCGAGTCCATCGCCAAGCCCGGATTTCGAGGCTGCGCTTTACCTGGCGCGAGTGGGTGTCTTGCTGACCCACGGCGCGGTGATTGTGTATGCCAATCCGTTTGCCGAAGCGCAACTCGGCTGGTCCGCCGGTTCGCTCGGCGGGCAAGCGCTGTCGGTGTGCTGGCCCGACGCGCCGAGCTTCGCGGCGTTTGAACTCGAGCGCGCCGTGGCGCAGAGCAGCGGCCAGCCCATCGACCTGGAACGCCAGCTCAAGCGCCACGACGGGTCGCTTCGCTGGTTCAGCTTGCGCGCCGATGCGGCGCGGGTCAGCGCCCAGGCGTCCGACGCCACCCTGGGCGTGTGGGTCCTCGACGACGTGACCGACCGACGCCAGACGTATGACGCGCTGGCGCAGGCCAAGGAGCGCGCTGAACTGGCGAATCTCGCGAAGAGCGAGTTCCTCGCGAATACAAGCCATGAAATCCGCACCCCGCTGAACGGCTTGCTGGGTTTGGTGCGACTCGCACAGGAGCCCGACGTGGGCCCGGCGCGCGCCCGAGAGTACATGGACCGCATTGAAGACAGTGCGCAGGCGCTGGCGGGTGTCATTTCCGACATTCTTGACCTGTCCAAGATCGAAGCCGGGCAGATCTCGCTCGTCGAAGTGCCGTTCGATTTGCACGACCTGCTCGGCACGCTGTGCGGTGCCTATGCCGAGCTCGCCGCGGCAAAAGGCCTGGAGTGCCGGCTCGAGATCGGCAAGGGCGTGCCGCAGTGGGTCAGCGGCGACCCGGTGCGGGTGCGCCAGATCCTCGCCAACTTCACGAGCAACGCGTTGAAGTACACCACCGCAGGCGGCATCGAACTGGGCGTGCAGCGCCGCCCCGACGGGCGCATCCGCGTGCTCGTGCGCGACACCGGCAGCGGCATTCCCGTGGACGTGAAACCGCGCCTGTTCCAGCCGTTTTCGCGCGGCGAAGTCGGCGGCTCGCGTCAACTCGGCAGCACCGGTCTGGGCTTGAGCATTTGCCGGCAACTCGCGGTGCTGATGGGCGGCGGCGTGGGCGTGCAAAGCAAGCTCGGCGAGGGCAGCGTGTTCTGGGCCGACCTGCCGATGCGCCGCGTTCCCGCGCCGCCCAGCAATTCGGCGAACCGGAACACCGACGCCGAAGCGCTGCGCGGCGCACAGTTGTTGCTGGTCGAAGACGACGCCGTGAACACGCTCGTGACCGAGGCGACACTGCGCCGCTGGGG
>JBEBHW010000709.1:0-2475 GCA_040081145.1 Burkholderiaceae bacterium | reverse complement strand
AGGTGAAGCGCTGAGATTCGTCAGAGCGCCTTCAAGAACTCCAACAGCAAAACGTTCACCGTATCGGCACGCTCGCGCTGGATCCAGTGCCCGGCGCCGTCCAGGATGTGGCAGCCGCGCAAGTCCGGCAGCGTGCGCGGGTAGGCCTCGATCTGCGCCTTCGACGCGGGGAAGCGCAACACGTTGTCGCGCGAACCGGCGATGAAGAGTGAGGGCTGGCGGATGATGCAACCGCGCCACGGCATGAGCAGTTCCCAGGAGCGGCGCAAAGTGCGGTACCAATTCAAGCCACCGCGAAAACCGGCGCGTTTGAACTCTGCGGCGTAGAACGCCAGGTCTTCGTGCGGCAGCCACTCCGGCAATGTGTGGCCCATTGACAGCGGATCGACGGTGTTGCCGAGCACCCCCTGCCCGGGATCGAGCACGCCGAAGGTGGGGCGCTGCGGGCCATCGCCCGAGCCGCTGAAATAGATGCGGCGCAGCGAGGCTGCCACGTCGGCTTCGAGTTCCGCTTCGGCGACGCCGGGCGTCTGAAAATACTGCATGTAGAACGTCGTGACGCCCTGGGCCTGCAAAGCGCTGAGCAGGTCGATCTTGCCCGGCGGGGTGAATGGCACGCTCATGCCGGCAACGGCGCGAAACACGTCAGGGCGCAGCAGCGCCGATGTCCACGCCACCGGCGCGCCCCAATCGTGGCCGACGATCACCGCCTGCTTCTCGCCCAACGCCTTCACCAGCTCGACCATGTCTCCCACCAAGTGCAGCATCGTGTATTGCTCGACGTCGAGCGGCGCGTCGCTGCCGCCGTAGCCCCGCATGTCCGGTGCAACCGCGCGGTAGCCCGCCGCGGCGAGCGCCGCAAGCTGGTGCTGCCACGAATACCAGGACTCCGGCCAGCCGTGGCAGAACAGCACGAGCGGGCCGCTGCCTTGTTCGGCGACGCGCATGTGGATGCCGTTGATCGGCAGGGTCTGGAATTTCGGTTCGTTCATCTTGGCTTTGCGAGTGCGCTGTGCGATGGGGATGCCGATCTTGCACCAAGAGTCAACGCGTCGCGGGTGGCCAGTTGTGCGTCTCGCCCTGGCAAGACTGGCACCACGCATAGAGCGCGTCGTACATCACCAGGCCATGGCTCAGCATCTCATGGTCATCGGCGTGGTTGTGCGACAGGCCCAGCGAGATCGCGTACAGCCCCGCCGATTGCGGCGTGAGATCCAGGCGCGACGTGTCGGCGCCGCGCACGATTTGCGCGAGTTGCTGCAGCGCTGGGTCGGCGAGCTGGTACTTCGCGATGAAGGCGTCGAAGCTGCACCGCTCGCCGATGTGGCCCATCTCGACGCCAGGAATGTCGTAGGGCGTGGCGTTGCGCTCACTGGCGATCTTCAACACGTCCGCACCCGGCACATACAAGAATTCAGCGTCAGGGTCGATGAAGCGCTGAATCAGCCACGGGCAGGCGATGCGGTCGATCTTCGGGCGTTCGCGAGTAATCCATTTCATGGTGTTCCTTTCTGATGAATCAAGGCATCGAAAGCGTCCGACAGGGCGCAGCTCCCTGTTGTTCGACATAGATTGGCTCGCGCTCAGCCTTTGGGCACGACTGGCCTGCCCGCACCCTGCCAGGCGTCGATGCCGCCGCTGAGGTAGCGCGCGTTCAGCCCCGCGGCGCGCAGGCGCATCGCGGTGGCGCGCCCCACTTCGTGGCCGTAGACGCAGTACACGACAACCTCGTCGCCCGGCGTCAGCTCTTGCGCCCAGCGGTCGACTTCGCCGGGGTCGCGCCACTGGGCACCGGGCAGCATCGTCGCGGCCTGCGCGTACACGCCGGCACGCCGCACGTCGAACACTTGCGCCTCGGCGATGTCGTCCGGCGCCGCGCCGAAGGACTCGCTCGCCGCGTGCACGGCGTGCTGGTAGCGCTCGTAGGTCGCGGCCCAATCGATGTTCGCCATGAAGGCGTCGACATAGGCGCCGGCTGCAGCGCCATGGTCGAGGTGGTACGCGTGCTCGTACATGTCCAGCGCGAGGATGGGCACGCCGCCGGCCAGGGCGTGCGTGTGGTCCGCAGCCCATTGATTGACCAGCGTGCCCTCGCGCGGCTGAAACGTCAGCAGAACCCAGCCCGATCCGCCACCCAGCGCTTTGCCCATCGCGACGAACTCTTCGCGCCAGCGCTGCACGCTGCCGAAATTCGCGGCGAGCGCGAGTGCGAACGCCGGCGCCATCGACTCGCCGTCGCCGCCCAGGCTGGCGAAGTAGAGCTCGTGCAGCAGCATCGAGTTGGTCGCGATCAACTCCTCGCGCTTCAAGCCGTTGAGGCGAAACCCTGGCGCCGCCGTGAATGGCATCGCGGCCAGTTCGGCGCGAATTGCATTCAAGCGTTTCACCGCACCGCCGTAGTTGTTCTGGTGGTGGCTTCGCAGCAGCTTCTCCGACAGGCCGCGCAGCAGCGTGGGGTCGAAGGGCAGGGTTTGG
>JBEBHW010000708.1:0-2486 GCA_040081145.1 Burkholderiaceae bacterium | reverse complement strand
CAGTTGAGCACGCCCACGTAGTTGATGTCGATGACCTTGCGCCAGAAATCGGGCGTCGTCTGGGTGAAGAACATCAGGTTGTCCCAACCGACGTTGTTCACCAGCACGTCGACCGCGCCACAGCGATCTGCCGCGGCCTGGAACATCGCCTGCACCTGGTCGAGCTGCGTCACGTCGGTCTTCACCACTTGCACCGACGCCGCGCCGAGCTGGGTTGCGAATTCGGCGGTCTTGCCGGCTTGCGCCACGTCGACGTCGCCGATCGTCACATGCGCGCCTTCACCGGCAAATGCAAGCACGATGGCGCGCCCGATGTTGGAGCCGCCACCGGTGACGATGATCGATTTGCCCTTGAGGTCGAGGTCCATGGCTGACTTTCTGCGCGAGCGCCGGCCGGCGCGATGCGCTCCAGTATATGGGCCTAACGACTGTTAGGTTCGAGCCGGCGGGAGCCGCGCCGACGGGAAGTTCGGCGCGCGCTTCTCGCGCACCGCGGCCACGCCTTCGGGAGCGTCTTCCCCCAGGAAACACATCATCTCCATCGCCAGCGAACTCTCGAAGATGGGGCGCGCCATGTTCATCCAGCCGTTCAGCGAACGTTTCGTGAAGCGGATCGCCTGCTGGCTGCCTGCCGCCAACTTGTTCGCGACCTCCATCGCCTTGTCCAGCAACTGGACGCGCGGCACGCACAGGCTCACCAGGCCGATGCGCTCGGCCTCCTTGCCGGTGATGAAGTCGGCCGTCAACAGGTAGTACTTGGCCTTGGCCATGCCGCACAGCAGCGGCCAGAGAATCGCCGCGTGGTCGCCCGCGGCAACGCCGAGCTTGACGTGGCCGTCGGTGATCTTCGCCTCTTCGGCCATGATGGAAATGTCGGCCATCATCGCCACCGCCAGGCCGGCGCCCACCGCCACGCCGTTGATCGCCGAGATGATGGGCTTCTGGCAGTCCATGACGTTGTAGACGATGTCCGACGCCTCGACCATCACCTGGTTCACGAGCGTCGGGTTGCCCACCATGCTGCTGATCCAGCCCAGGTCGCCGCCTGCGGAAAACGCTTTGTCGCCCGCGCCGGTGATGACGGCGACCTTGGTCTGATCGTCGTCGTCGATCACGCCCCAGATCTTCGTCAGCTCCCAGTGCAGGCGCGCATTCGTCGCGTTCATGACTTCGGGGCGGTTGATCGTGATGATCAGCACACCATTGGGTTTGTGATCGAACTGGAGAAACTGGAAGTCGGTGTAATTCATGGCGGGTCCTGATGGCAAGGGTGAATCAATCGAAGCGTGGCTCTACAGCGCCAGCGCGAGCCGCGTGCCTTGCTCGATGGCACGCAGCGCGTCGAGCTCGGCGGCTTGCAACGCGCCGCCGATGACGTCGGCCTCGATGCCGAGCGCTCGCAGCTGTAGCGCGAGCGCGTTTTCGCTGTCCTGGCCGGCGCAGATGACGACGCTGTCGACTTCGAGGATGCGCGGCTCGCCGTTCACGCGCAGGTGCAAACCAGCGTCGTCGATGCGCTCGTAAGTGCAGCTGCTGAGCGTGCGCAGGCCGCGCCTCTCGAGCTGCGCGCGCAACGCCCAGCCGGTGGACAGGCCGAGCGTGCGGCCGGGCTTGTGCGGCTTGCGTTGCAACAGCGTCACTTCGCGCAGGCGCGGCGGCGATTCAGCCGCCTTCAAGCCGCCCGGCGCGGCCGATGAGACGTCAACGCCCCACTCGGCGTGAAAGCTCGCGAGCGCGCCTTCGCTCGTCAGTGCGTGCGGCTGCGCGGTGTCGTGCAGCAGGAATTCGGCAACGTCGAAGCCGATGCCCCCCGCGCCGACGATGGCGACGCGCCGGCCCGCCGCCTTGCAACCCGACAGCAAGTCGGCGTAGCCCAGCACCTTGGCGTGATCCAGGCCTTCGATCTGCGGCTGGCGCGCACGCACGCCAGTCGCCACAATGACCCGGTCGAAGTTCCGCGCCGCGAGTTGCGCAGCACTCGGGCGCTCGCTTAGGCGCAAGTCGATTGCGCTTTGCGCGACGCTCACACGAAAGTAGCGCAGCAGCTCGTCGAACTCCTCCTTGCCCGGAACGGCGCGCGCCAGATTGAGCTGGCCGCCGATCTGTGCCGCGCCTTCGAAGAGCGACACCGCGTGGCCCTGCTGCGCCGCGGTGACCGCACACGCGAGGCCCGCAGCGCCTGCGCCGACCACCGCGACACGCTTGCGCGACCCGCTGCCGCGAATCTGCGAGAACTCCAGTTCGCGGCCTGCGCGCGGGTTCACCAAGCAGGTCGCCGGCCGATCCGAAAAAATGTAGTCCAGGCACGCCTGGTTGCAGGCGATGCAGGTGTTGATCGTGTCCGAGCGGCCCTGCTCGGCCTTGCGCATGAACCGTGCGTCGGCTAGAAAGGGACGCGCCATCGACACCATGTCGGCGTCGCCGCTTGCGAGCAAGCTTTCAGCGACTTCGGGCGTGTTGATGCGGTTCGACGCGATCACCGGGAT
>JBEBHW010000056.1:0-11031 GCA_040081145.1 Burkholderiaceae bacterium | reverse complement strand
CCGGGATTTCACGCTCAAGGCCCGGAGGCCGACCTCTACCTCGAAGGCCACGACCAGCACCGCGGCTGGTTCCACTCTTCCCTGCTGATCGCCTGCGCACTCGAAGACCGCGCACCCTACCGCGGCCTGCTGACGCACGGCTTCACCGTCGACGCGCAGGGGCGCAAGATGAGCAAGAGTTTGGGCAACGGCATCGACCCGCAGCAGGTGACGCAAAAGTTGGGCGCCGAAGTCATTCGCCTGTGGGTCGCGGCGAGCGACTATTCGGGCGACATCGCCGGCGACGACAAAATCCTCGCGCGCGTCGTCGACTCGTATCGCCGCATCCGCAACACGCTGCGCTTCCTGCTCGCAAACACGAGCGACTTCGACGCAGCGCAAGACGCCGTGGCGCCCGAGCAAATGCTCGAGATCGACCGCTATGCCCTGGCGCGCGCCGCGCAATTGCAAGCCGAGATCGTGGGCACGTTCGATCGCAGCCGCGGCGTATTCAGCGGCGGCCACTACGGCGTCTACGAATTCCACCCGGTGGTCGCCAAGCTGCAGCTCTATTGCTCGGAAGACCTGGGTGCGTTCTACCTCGACATCCTCAAAGACCGCCTGTACACGACGGCGCCGAAGTCGCTCGCGCGGCGCTCCGCGCAGACGGCGCTGTGGCACATCACGCACGCCTTCATCCGCTGGATGGCGCCGTTCCTCAGCTTCACTGCGGAAGAGGCGTGGCGCGTGTTTCAGCCCGGTGCCTCGGCCTCGATCTTCACGCAGACCAACTGGGCGCTGCCCGAGCCCGATGCGCCGCTGCTGGCCAAGTGGCAGCGCATCCGCGAAATTCGCGACGTGGCAAATCGGGAAATCGAGGCGGTTCGCAGCACCGGGCAACTCGGTTCGTCGCTGCAAGCGGAGTTGACGCTCGAAGTGAACGCTGCCGACCGGAGCTTGCTGCAATCCCTGGGCGAAGACTTGAAGTTCGTCACGATCACCTCAGCGGCGTCCATGTTCGACGCCGCCGAACTTGCGGTTCGTGTTGCGCCGTCAAGCGCCCCCAAGTGCGAACGTTGCTGGCACTACCGCGACGACGTCGGTGCGGACGCTGCACACCCGACGATCTGCGGGCGCTGCACGGCGAATCTGTTCGGCGCCGGCGAAGTGCGCAAGGTGGCATAACATGGCTTCGCGAAATTCCCCACTGCTCCCCTGGCTCGCCATCGCCGCGCTCATCGTGATTGCCGATCAGATCACGAAGACCATGATCATCGGCAGCTTTGCCAACGGCGGCAGCCACACCGTCACGTCGTTCTTCAATATCGTGCGCTGGCACAACACGGGCGCGGCGTTTTCGTTTCTGGCCGGCGCGTCGGGCTGGCAGCGCTGGTTCTTCGTCGGCCTGGGCGGGGCGGCGGCCGTGTTCATCGTCTGGATGCTGCGCAGCCACTCGGGCCAGCGCCTTTTTTCAACAGCGCTGTCGCTGATCCTGGGCGGCGCGGTGGGCAACGTGATCGACCGCCTGCTGCACGGCTACGTCGTCGACTTCATCCAGGTGCACTACGCCGGCTGGTACTTCCCGGCGTTCAACGTCGCCGACAGCGCGATCAGCGTCGGCGCGGCGTGCCTGATCCTCGATGAAATCCTGCGCGTGCGGCGCTCGCGATGAGACCCGGCGCGGGCACGCTTTGGCTGCGCGCCCGCGCTGACCCCACTCAGGGAATCAGGATGCTGCACCCCGTCGTCTTGCGCGCCTCGAGATCGCGGTGCGCCTGCGCGACGTCTTTGAGCGCAAAACGCTGGTCGATGCGGATCTTCACCTTGCCGCTCGTCACCATGCCGAACAGCTCGTCGGCCATCGCTTGCGTCGCCTCGCGCGTCGCGATGTGCGTGAACAGTGTCGCGCGTGTCAGGTAGAGCGAGCCCTTGGGGCCGAGCGCAGCCGGCGCAAACGGCGGCACGGGCCCGGACGCGTTGCCGAAGCTGGCCATCAGGCCAAAGGGCCGCAGGCAGTCGAGCGACTTGTCCCAGGTGTCTTTGCCGATGCTGTCGTACACGACTTTCACGCCTGCGCCGCCGGTGATCTCTTTAACCCGCGCGGCGAAGTCTTCGCGCTTGTAGTTGATCGTGTGCGCCGCGCCGTGTTCGCGCGCGAGCGCGCATTTTTCGTCCGAGCCTGCCGTGCCGATCAACTGGTAGCCAAGCGCCTTGGCCCATTGGCAGGCGATCAGGCCCACGCCACCGGCGGCGGCGTGGAACAGGATGAAGTCGCCCGCTTGCAGGCCGCCCTGCGGCAGCGTCTTGCGCAGCAGGTATTGAGCGGTGAGGCCCTTGAGCATCATGGCGGCGCCGGTGTCGAACGAAATCGCATCAGGCAGCTTGCAGACAGTTTTCGCGGGCATCACGCGCAAGCCGCTGTAGCTGCCCGGCGGGTTGCTCGAGTACGCAGCGCGATCGCCCACCTTCAAGTGCGTCACGCCGCTGCCCACTGCCTCGACGACGCCGGCGCCTTCCAGTCCCAGCGACAGAGGCAGCGGCAGTGTGTACAGGCCGGTGCGCTGGTAGACATCGATGAAGTTCAGGCCGCACGCGTGGTGCTTGATGCGAATCTCGCCGGCGCCGGGCTCGCCGACGGGCAGGTCGACAAGTTTCATCATCTCCGGGCCACCGACCTGGTCGATTCGGATCGTCGGGCTCATCTGGGTCATGTGCGTCTCCTCGAGTGCTGTGGTGGCCCCGGCGCACGCCGGGGTCAACAGATGCCTGTGAATGTTGCGGTATGGTGCCGGCACGCGTGTGCCTGTGCGCAGCGATTCTCACCGACTCCATGAAACGCCTCATTTCCGCACCCAATCTTGCACTGGCCACGTTGTGGGCCGACCTGCTCAGCGGCGCCGGCGTGGCCACGACGGTGCAGCGCCAGTACGCGAGCAGCATCGCCGGCGAAGTGCCGCCCGACCAGACGCTTCCCGAACTCTGGGTGCAAGACGACGACCAGCTCGAACGCGCCCGCGCGCTGCTGCACGAGCTGCGCAATCCGCCGCTTCGGCATTGGGCGTGTACGGGCTGCGGCGAAGTGATCGACGGCCCGTTCGAGCAATGCTGGAATTGCGGCGCGTCCATGCCGAACGGTGCAGCGCCGTGAAGTCGACGCTGACATGGCGCTTGGCGCTGCTGCTGACGCTCGCCCCACTGCTGTGGGCGGGCAACTCCGTGATTGGGCGCGCCCTCGTGGGCAGCGTGGGCCCGGCGGCGCTGAACGCGATGCGCTGGGGACTCGCCTTTGCGCTGCTGTTGCCGCTCGGCTGGCGCGTCTTTCGCCGCCCCGGCGCCATTCAGCAGCGCTGGGTGCATCTCGCGCTGCTGGGCTTGCTCGGCGTAGGCTGCTACAACGTCTTGCAATACCTGGCGCTGCAGACGAGCACGGCGATCAACGTCACCCTGATCGCCTCGAGCTCGCCTGTGTGGATGCTCTTGCTGGGCGCATTCTTTTATGGAGAGTCGATCAGACCCCGCCAGTGGGCAGGCGCACTGCTGTCGCTCGTGGGCGTGGGCTTCGTTCTTTCGCGAGGTAGCCTGGACACGCTGGTGCAGATCCGCTTCGTCGCGGGCGACCTCTACATGCTGCTCGCCATCGTGCTGTGGGCGGTGTACAGCTGGCTTCTGGCGCGCCCACCCGAATCGATGCGCGGCAGCGCGCGCCCGTCCTGGAACTGGGCCGAGTTTCTGGCGGTGCAGGCTTTGTTCGGCGCGCTGTGGGCCGGCACGTTCGCAGGGATCGAGGCGGTGGCCCTGCCGGTGCCCACCGCCTGGTCACCCGGATTGATTGCCGCGCTGCTGTACATCGCGCTCGGCCCCTCGCTGATCGCCTACCGCTGCTGGGGGGTCGGCGTGGCCACCGTCGGCCCCGCGATCACCGCGTTCTTCAGCAACCTCACACCCGTGTTCGCCGCGCTGCTGTCGGCAGCGGTGCTAGGCGAAGTGCCGCAGTGGTACCACGCCGCTGCGTTCGGCTTGATTCTGGCGGGGATCGTCGTGTCGTCGAGGCGCTGAGGTCCTCAGCGGCGGAACCGAGGCGCCGAGCACTTCGCTTGTTGGGTCAGCCTGGCTCCAAGCAGCGGGTCGAGGCGGACTGAAACTGCCATGACAGCGCCGATGTATTGTTGAAATACAAGAGTACCGCCGCCGTCGTGCGTCGCAAGCACGAATGCGGGCCACCGCCGGGGTACCTACCTCCTTGGCACTGCGGTCGGGCGAGCCACGGCGCAAACCGGGATTGCGCCAGACGTGCAGCCGAGCCTAACATCGGGCGACGCAGCCTGCAGCCGCAACCGGAGGCAATGAGCATGAGCAACAACGGTCGCGCAGAAGGGGTCGAGATGGCGGACCACGTCTTCCACTTCGGTCCCATGGAGTTGCGCAGCGCATCCGGCGTTGCAGTCCCCTTGCGACCGCAAACACTTGCCGTTCTTGCGTGTTTGGCGCGACGGCCCGGCGAATTGGTGAGCAAAAACGAGCTGATGCGCGCCGTGTGGCCTGGTGTCGCGGTCACCGATGACAGCCTCGTCCAGTGCGTCACCGAGTTGCGCAAGGCAATCGGCGATGCTGAGCACCTCGTCATTCGTACCGAGCCCAAGCGAGGCTACCGTTTAATTGCCCGGGCGTCACAGGCAAACGACCCGACAGGCTCGCTGCCAGCGACGGACTTCAAGCAGGAGATCCACTTCGCATGCACGCCTGACGGCGTGCGCATCGCCTATGCGCTGAGCGGCAGTGGTCCTCCCCTGGTGCGTGCGCCGCACTGGATGACCCACCTCGACTGGGATTGGCGCAGCTCGGTGTTGGGGCCACGCATCCAAGAGTGGTCGCGCAGCTTCCGGCTTCTGCGTTACGACGCGCGAGGCATCGGATTGTCGGACCGCGGTGGCGCGCCACGCGGCGGTCGCAGACGAGGCGAGCGCTCGATGGCGCAAGCGGACTATGACGCGATGCTCCGCCTCATCGAGTACGGCTGGGGGCAGGACAATGACGCCTACCGGCAGATCAGCACGTCAATGCTCTGGCCTGGAGCGAGCACGGAGCAAATGCATTCGTTCAATCATCTGCAGCGTGTCTCGTGTGAACCTCGCACCGCCGCCGCGCAAATGCGCGCCATGTCCGAAATGGACTGTACCGGCGACTTGGCCAACGTGCAGTGCCCGACGCTCGTCTTGCACAGCCCGAAGGACGCTCGCGTTCCATTCGAGGAGGGCCGCTTGATTGCGTCGGGTATCCCCGGCGCGCGGCTGGAGCCCTTCGACAGCCCGAACCATACGCCTCTATACGGTGAGCCGGCTTACGCACAGGTGCAACGCCTGACCGAAGAGTTCCTGCTGGGCGCCAGCAATCTGTACCGACTGACTGAGCGCACATCACTTGCCGATGCGCCGGCTCGGCAAACATCGGGCTGATTTCGGATCATTTCGGAAAATCTTCGTGACGCGCGGGGCGCGCCGACGCATGCTGGCAGGATGACGCCGTCTTCACATCCGATCTCCCGGCGGGCATTCGGAGGTGCCGCGTTGTTGCTGGCCAGTGGCCTGGGCGAGTTACGCAGGGCGAATGCCCAACCGGCAAGCGGCGCTGACGCAAACTTTCCCAGCAAGCCAGTGCGGCTGGTGGTGCCCGCACCGCCCGGAACCGCGCCGGATGTTCGAGCGCGCCAACTCGCGCAGAAGCTTTCCGAAGAGTGGCACCAGACCGTCATCGTCGACAACCGGCCCGGGGCCAACGGCAACATCGCGATGGATTTCGCCACGCGCGCCGCGCCGGACGGCTACACGCTCGCGATGATCAACATCCAGCAGGCGATCAACCCGCACTTGATGAAAGTGTCCTACGACACGCTGAAGGATTTTGTCGCGGTCAGCAAAGTTACCGCCGGCCCCTTGATCCTGCTCGTGAACGCGGCGACACCGGCGAACACGCTGGCCGAGCTGGTACGCCATGCGCGGGCGAACCCAGGCAAGCTCAATCTCGCCACGGCGGGCCTGGGCACCCTGGGCCATCTCGGCATCATGGTGTTGAACAGGTCCGCGGGCACCGAGTTCACCATCGTTCCTTACAAGGGCGGAGGAACCCAGGTCTACACCGACCTGATCGGCAATCAGGTTCAGGTGACGTGGGACTTTGCGTCGGTCGCGATGCCCTACCTGTCCACCGGCCGCGTCAAAGCGCTGGCGGTCGCCGCAGAGAAGCGCCTCGCCGTCTTGCCCGATGTCCCGACGTTCCAGGAGCTGGGCTACCCGGACATCCAGCTCTTCGGCTGGCAAGGCATTGCGGCTCCCACCGGAACCCCACCCGAGCTTGTGCGGCTGCTGAACCGCGCCATCGTCAAGACGCTGTCCTTGCCCGACGTGCGCGACGCCATCACCGCCACCGGCGCAGAAGTCGGCGGCGATTCGCCCGAGCAATTTGCCGCTTACATCCGTGCCGAGCACGCGCGCTGGGGCAAGCTGATCGCCGATGCGGGGATTCGTTTGGAGTGAAAGAGCTCGCCACCTGCACTACGACCTGCCGCGCACCTACGGCGAGAAGGCGACGCCGCTGCATGTGAAGGTCTCGGACAAGCCGGCGCAGTGCCTGACCCGCGTCCGCCGATGCCCTGGTGGCCTTCGCACGCCGGAAGTCATCGAAACCCCAACCCCCGCACCAGAAACTCGCTGATCTGATCCACCACTTGCTCCTGCGACATCTCCCGGCCCAGCGACCAGCCGCGCAGGGCGATCATCACCGGCAGAAACGTCAAGATGTTGGCCGAGAAGTGCGGGTGCGGCAGTGCAACTTTCAGCTCGCGCGCGGCGTCGGTGATGAGGCTCTCGAACATGCCGATGAACTCTTCCACGCGCGCGAGAATGACGCGCAGCGAGCGCGGCTCGAGCAGGTGGCTGTCTTGATAGATCAGCAGAATCTCGCGCTGGTGCCGGTACATCACTTCCGACACGGCACGCACTGCGGAGCGAATCCGGTCGGCGGGCCCCCGCGACGTGTTCACGGCCTTGCGCGCCTGATCCTGGTATTCCGAGACGATGCGGTCGCACACCATGTACAGGATGTCGTCTTTGGAGCGCACATAGTTGTAGATCGTGCCCTGGGTCATGTTCGCGGCGCGGCCGATGTCGCGCACGGTTGCGTTGTGAAATCCCTTCTCCAGGAACACGCCGATCGCCGCTTGCACCAGCAGCTCGCGCCGCTCGCGCACCAGATCTTCGTTCTTCGTCGCGGTTTGGATGCGGCGTGGCTGCACCGCCCGAGGCTTCGGCACTTCGCCGGCGGCCTTCCCGCGATTGGTCTTGGATGCGCCTGCCGCCGCCATGGTGCGATTTGTCCCCTTCTTGAGCGCGCGCTCAGCTCAGTATAGATTCAGGCTGCGCTGAGGCGCCAGGCCGAAAACGAGAACCCGCAGCAGGATCGACAGGCGCTCCTCGATCGCCCTAGCTTGACAGTCCCCTCCATTTGGGCGATTCTGAGCGCCCAGTCAGTTCAGATCATGAAGCCCTGGCAAGGGCCATCCGAGGAGATTGCATGAAGACCTTCCTGCACACCCTGTGCACCGCCGTGCTCGCGATCGCCTTGCCGGCGAGCGCTCAGCAGACCGGCGTCACGGCCGATTCAGTGACGCTCGGCGCCTTCGGCCCGATCACCGGGCCGGCAGCGTACATCGGCCTGGCGGGTCGCGACGGCATGGCGCTGGCAATCAAGGAGATCAACGCCGCCGGCGGCGTGAACGGCCGCAAGCTCGTTGCCGTCTTCGAAGACGACGCGCATTCGCCCACACGCGGCCTGGCTGCGGCGAAAAAACTCATCGAGCAGGACAAGGTGTTTGCGCTGATGTCGGTAGGCGGCAGCAACGCCACCGCGGGAACGATCGACTACGTGCGCGACAGCAAGACCGTGATGTACGTGTCGATTGCCTCGGCACCGGCGGTGACGTGGCCGTTCGCGCGCAACATGTTCCGCGGTTCGACCACCGAATCGGCGCGCTACGGCGAGCTTTACGCCGAGCTGCTGACCAGCCACTACAAGGCGCAGAAGATCGCCATCATGAGCGGCCGTGAAGAGTACCCGCGCAACGAGGGCGACGCGACGGTGACCAAGCTCAAGGCCTGGTTCAACGTGACACCGGTGGCGCGTGTCGAGTTCAACATCGGCGACAAGGACTTCACGCCGCAACTCGTTGAAGTGCAAAAGGCCGCGCCCGAAGTCATCGGATTTTTCGGCAACCCGGCCGAAGCGGCGATTGCGTTGCGCCAGGCCAAGGAGCTGGGGTTGAAGCAACCATTCATGGTGGGCAGCAACATGGTCGACCCAGCGCTGATCACCGTGGCACGCGGTTCGGCGGAAGGTGTGACCGGCTTCTCGCTGATTCCCTACCTGCCCGGGAACAAGCATCCCGACATGGTGAAGTGGGAAGCGGCGTGGAAGAAGGAGTACCCGAGCGCGCCGGCAGGCCGGCCGAACAACTTCGACGTGATGTCCTACGTCGACACCTACGTTGTTGCCGACGCGCTGAAGCGCGCCGGGCGCGAGCTCACGACCGAGAGTTTCATCGCGTCGCTCGAAGCGACACGCGCCTACAAAGTGAACGCGCTCGCCACACCACGCACGTTCTCGACGAAGCATCACATCGGCAATTTGTCGCTCGTTCCGCTCGTCGTGCAAAACGGCGCGTGGGAGCCGATCAACTGGCAGAGCACGCGCGAAAGCGACATCCTGAAGCGCTATCCCTAAGCCGCGGATCGCGAGTTCAGCGCCTGCCTGATCAATGACGCTGACGCTCGCAGCGCAGCTCGCGATCGCGGGGATCAGCGTCGGCAGCATTTACGCGCTGGTGGCGCTGGCCATCGTGATCCCGTTCAAGGCGAGCGGCGTGCTGAACTTCGGCCAGGGCGAAATGGTCACGGTGGGCGCGTACGCGGCGCTGATCCTGACCCAACTCGGCTGGCCCTATCCGCTGATGCTCGCCGGCGTGCTGACGCTCGGCCTGCTTGGGGGCGTGCTGATCGAACGCGCGCTGATCCGCCCCATCGTCAGCGCCCCGGAGTTCACGCTCGTGATCGCGACGTTTGCGATCGGCCTGTTGATCAAGGGCCTGATCTCGCTGCGCTTCGGCGACAGCCCGGCGGCGATCGACGGGCCGTTCGGCACCGAGCCACTCGTCGCGCTGGGCTTGCGCTTCAACCCGACATCGCTGTGGATCCTGGCGTGCACCACGGGCGTCACACTCGGCGTGATCGGATTCTTTCGCTACGCCAAACTCGGCAAAGCGATGCGCGCCGTGGCCATCAACGCCGAAGCGGCGAAGCTGATGGGAATCAAAGTGACGACCGTGTACCGCTGGTCGTGGGCGATCAGCACCGCGATCGGCGCGCTCGCGGGTCTGCTCGTCGCGCCGCTGATCGGCATCAACCCGGAAATCGGCCAACTCATTTTGCGTGGCCTGCTCGGCGCGGTGATCGGTGGCTTCACGAGCATCGTCGGCGCCATCGTCGGCGGTGTGGCCGTCGGGTTGATCGAGACCTTTGCCGGCGTGCTCGTGGGCAGCACATTCAAGAACCTGGTGCCGTTCCTGCTGCTCATGTTGCTCCTGGTGTTCCGGCCGCAGGGACTGTTCGGCATGGCCGAGGCGAAACGGGTCTAGTTTGTGGCCGTCAGCACGCGCGTGGGTTTGATCGTGCTGGCACTGCTCGCCGTGGCCGGCGCGTTCCTCGGCAGCTACCCGATCTATCTGCTGAGCCTGGCGATGATCAACGTCATCGCTGCCCTCGGCCTGAACCTGTTGACGGGGAATTCGGGCCAGATCTCGTTGTGCCATTCGTCGTTCATGGCGGTGGGCGCGTACGTCACGACGCTGCTCACGCTGCACCTGGGGCTGCCGTTCTGGCTGGCGATTCCGATCGCAGCTGCGCTCGCCGCAGGGCTGGGTGCTCTGCTTGGCTTGCCTGCGAGCCGCCTGCAAGGCATTTACCTCGCGCTGGCCACGCTCGGCTTCTTGCAGATCGTGCAAATCGTCATCGAGGAGTTTGCCGACGTGACCGGCGGCGTGCGCGGTCTGAAAGTCCCCAACCCCGCCCTGCTCCCGGGCATGCGAATCGGCTTTTACCCGATGTACCTGATCGTGCTCGGCGTCTGCGGCTTCGCCATCTGGACGGCGCGCAACCTGCTCGCATCGCGCGCGGGCCGCGAGCTCAACGCGGTGCGAACGAGCCCGCACGCGGCGCAGGCGCTGGGGGTCTCGGTCGCGCGAGTGAAACTTGCCGCGTTTGCGCTTTCGGCGCTGTATGCCGGCGTCGCGGGCGGCTTGATGGCGGTGGTGGTGGGGTTCATCGACCCCAATGAATTCGGCGTCTCGGCAGCGCTGCGCCAGATCACGTTCATCGTCGTCGGCGGTATGGGGTCGGTGGCGGGTTCCGTGATCGGCGCCGCCGTCCTTAGCGCACTGCCCGAGGTGCTGCGCCCCGTCAAGGAATACAGCGACGTGATCTATACGCTGATTCTGCTCGGCTTCCTGATCTTCATGCCGCACGGTCTGGTGACCTTGTGGCACGCCGGCTTGCGCAAGCTGCAGCGTGGCGCGCCGCGTGAGGGCGAAGCGCCATGACGCCGCGCCTGCAAGTCGACAAGCTCGTCGTTCGCTTTGCCGGACTGCTTGCCGTGAACGACGTGTCGCTGATCCTCGCGCCGGGCGAGATCCGCGGCCTGATCGGCCCTAACGGCGCAGGCAAGACGACGGTGATCAACGCGATCACCGGCACCGTCGCAGCGGCGGCAGGACGCATCGCCCTCGACGGCCAGGACATCTCGAACCGGCCGCCGCACCAGATCAGCCGGCTTGGCCTTGGCCGCACGTTCCAGCATGTCGAGCCCTTCTTCGACATGAGCCTGCTCGACAACGTGCTCGTCGGCGTGGCCAGGCACATTCCGCTGGGCATGGCCGCAGCCGCACTCGCCACCCCGGGGGCGCTGCGCGCCGAGAGCGCGGCGCGCGAGGCGGCGCACGCGATCCTGGAG
>JBEBHW010000707.1:0-2494 GCA_040081145.1 Burkholderiaceae bacterium | reverse complement strand
CGCGCAGTTCAGATTGCATTGCTGGTTGAAACCCACCAGGCGCGCCTGCTCCCGATTCATCTGGGACGAGTCCAGCCCGAGGAAACGCGCCAGATCGACGACACCGTGCAAATGACCGCGCAAGTTCGCGACGCCGAGGAACCAGCCCTGCGAATGCGGCACCGGCTGCAGGCCGGCCATGGGGAATATCTCTCCGGCCTCGCGCAGCGGAAACAGCAATCCGTGCCCGCCGCATTCGACGGCCAGCCAAGACTTGCCGGTTTGTTGAGTTCGCGCCGCCGAGAGCCGCTCCGACAGCCGACTCTGCAGTTCGCGAAGCGCGTCCTTGTTGGCCATTCAATTCGGTCCGTTGCGTTGTGCCCGAGGCCAGCTCGATCGTGTCGTCAATCGAAGGCGCGAATTTTCGCCAGCAACAGATCGGCGTCGACCGGCTTGACGATGTAGTCGCGCGCACCCTGGCGCATTCCCCAGAGCTTGTCGGTTTCCTGGTTCTTGCTCGTGCACATGATGACCTGCACCTTGGTGAACCGCGGATCACGCGTGATCGTGCGCGTCAGCTGAAAACCGTTCTGCCCGGGCATGACCACGTCCATCAAAACCAGGTCGGGCGTTTCTTCGCCGAGGCGGCGCATCGCCTCGTCAGCGTTTTCGGCGGTGCGCACCGCGTAGCCCTTGCGGCTCAACAAGTCCGAGAGGAAGTGCAACTCGGTCTTGGAGTCGTCTACCACCAGAATTTTTTGGACTGCCATGGTCTTACCTCCTGCTCGCGGCGCAATCACAGCGCCTGCGGTGAAAATCGCTACGCCAACTCTCGCGTCAGTTCACGTGCGCGCGGCCCGCGCGGCTGTATTGCTCCACCGCCGCCAGCAACTGGTCCTTGGTGAAGGGCTTGGTCAGATAGTCTTCCGAGCCCACCATGCGGCCTCGCGCCTTGTCGAACAAGCCGTCTTTGGACGAGAGCATGATGACGGGCACATCCGAGAATTTTGCGTTGCGCTTGATGATCGCGCAGGTCTGGTAGCCGTCCAGGCGCGGCATCAGGATGTCGCAGAAGATCAGATCCGGGTCGTGATCATTGACCTTGGCGAGTGCGTCGAAACCGTCCTCGGCGAGCAGGACTTCATAGCCCCCCTGCTTGAGAAAGATCTCCGCGCTGCGGCGGATCGTGTTGCTGTCGTCAATGACCAGGACTTTGATGCCGGGGCCACCTGTCGGGGCTGGGTTGCTCACCGTGCGTACTCCTCAGTTACTAAGGCACGGCATCGCGTAGGCCGCCGCTCTGTGCATCAGATCTGCACCATCTCGAAGTCTTCTTTGCGCGCCCCGCACTCCGGGCAGGTCCAGTTCATGGGGATTGCCGCCCAGGGGGTTCCCGGCGCGATGCCATGTTCCATGTCGCCCAGAGCCTCGTCGTAAATCCAACCGCAAATCAGGCACATCCAGGTCTTGGGTTCTGTCACGGCACCCTACAGGGTTACTACAATGCAGCGCGATTGTAGCCACGCAGGTTGTCGCAAAATGATGCCGCCACAGGCACCTGCGCCATATTCTTCACACTTGGCCTGAGGTTCGCCGGGAACTCGTCATGCCCTAATTCAGGGCCTGCGAGCCACAAATTCATGACCTCCGAAACGCCGCAATCCGAGCCTGACCCCAACCTGCTGCAAGAGCAATCTGCGCCGGCGTGCGTGATGAGCTTCAACGCGAACGACGCCAGCGGAGCCGGCGGCATCGCCGGGGACATCGCGACAATCGCAGCGATGGGCGCGCACGCGTTACCGGTTGTGACGAGCATCATCATGCGCGACACCGCCGAAGTCTTCGACCACCACGCGATCGACGCCGAGGTGATCGTCGAACAGGCGCGCACCATCTTGGAGGACCTCTCGATCGGCGCCTGGAAGGTCGGCTTCCTGGGGTCTGCCGAAGGCGTGAGCGCGGTCGCCGAAGTGATCTCCGACTATCCCGAGGTGCCGCTCATCGCCTACCTGCCCAATCTCTCGTGGGTCGAAGAAGACGCGCAGGTGGCTTACCACGAAGCGTTTCGCGAGCTGATCCTGCCGCAGGCCGAGGTGCTGGTGGGAAGCCACCAGACCTTGACGGATTTCTTGCTGCCCGATTGGGAAAGCGACCGACCCGCGTCGCCGCGCGAGCTCGCCGTTGCCGCCGCAGCGCATGGCACGAAGTTCGTCTTGGTCAGCAGCGTGCCGCTGCCCGATCAGTTTCTCGACAACGTCTTGGCGTCGCCCCAGGGCGCGATCACCGGCGAGAAGTTCGAGCGCTTCGAAGTCAGCTTCGTCGGCGCGGGCGACACCTTGTCGTCGGCCCTCGCCGCGCTGCTGGCTGCCGGAGCCGAGTTGCACGCCGCCGTCGGCGAAGCGCTGGCCTTCCTCGATCAGGCGCTGGACGCGGGCTTTCGCCCCGGCATGGGCAACGTGATTCCGGATCGTTTCTTCTGGGCCGTGCCCGGTGGCGACGATGACGACGACGGCGC
>JBEBHW010000706.1:0-2495 GCA_040081145.1 Burkholderiaceae bacterium | reverse complement strand
GCGGGCAGGCGAGGACGCGCGGCGGCGATGTCGGTCTCGCTGACGCTGGTGTCGAGCCGGCGGCCGAGCTTGCTCACGCGGCCGCGGCCGACGCTGCGCCCAGCACCACCCAAGTCACCGTGCGCACCAGGCGCCTCGCCCTTTGAAACAGATTCACCAAGACCATTCGAATTCCTCCGAAGCCAAGTCGATGCCACATCACCGAAGTATCCCCCTCATTGCAGGGGGATGCCCCAGGTTTTCGAGGCGACCGGCTTTGCAGCGAGCGCGTTGACGAGTAGCCTAGGCACCGTGAACTGAGTGACATCAAAACAATCGGGAGGTTCCGACATGCATCACCTGTTGACGCCAGCCGTCAGAGCCCACTACAGCTGCCGCCTCTGTAGCGCAACAAGCTACCGCAACGTTGTCGCGCGCAATGGGTCTGGTGCACTTCGAGCGACGAGCCAGTACCGCTGTTCCGGATGCGCCCTGACGTTTCAGGACCCGAAAGAGTGGCGATTCTCTCCGTTGCACGGCGCCCGGCCGGCGTGACGCCGGCAACCAGAGCGCCTTGTCAGCGCAGCGACCGTAAGAACTCTTGGCGCTGCGGTTCGGACTCGATCAGATCTGCCAACTTGCGATGCAACTCCGCGAGATTGCCCGAGTCGTGAGCCGCGCGCTTGATCAGCACTTTCGCCAGGGGCCCGACGTGATGCGCCAGCTGTTTTTCGGCGCGCGAAAGCGTTGCCGCGTCGAACGCCATTTGCTGATTGCGCGGCTGCGACTTGTTGCCCGGCGTCGTCGGCACGCCCGCGCCTGACGAGCCGGACGACAAATCACCCTGACTGGACAGCCTTGCCAGGCGTGCCCTGAACGTTTCGCGATGCTGAGGATCCGGGATCTTGTCCACCAGCGTGGCGTAGAACTCGGCGACGCTGCGCACATGGCCTGCAGTGGAACGCATCACATGCCTGGCCATCGGCCCGATCAACTCGGTGAGCGCGGACTCGACTGCTGCCCAGGTGGGCGCCGACAGGGCGAGCATGACCGCCGTGTCGATGGCCCGGGCGGGATCGACTACCGTCTGCTGCTCCCAGATCGAGCGCGTCACGCCGCCCGGATCGGCGCCCGCCACCGTGAACGCAATCGTGGGATCGGAGGACATCGCCACGCTGGCTTGCGCAAGCGCTAGCGCAAACTCAGCTGCCGACTGGTAACGCTGGTCGGCGCTTTTCGTGAGGGCCTTGCTCAGTACCTGGTCAAGCACGGGTGGCACGTGCGGCGCCAGCCGGGACGCGGGCATCGGGTCACCCTGCATCACGCGGTGCATCACCGCGGCAGGCGAATCGGCAGCAAACGGGCTGCGGCCTGTCAGCAACTCGTAGAAGATCACGCCCGCAGCCCACAGGTCGGTGCGGCCGTCGGCGGTATCGCCCATCAATTGCTCGGGTGCCATGTGGGTGGGCGTTCCCAGCACCGTGCCCACTTGCGTCATCGACGAGCTTTGAATCCTCGCGATGCCGAAGTCCATCACCTTGATCTTCAGGCCCTGGAGCACCATCACGTTGGCGGGCTTGATGTCGCGGTGCACCACACCGTGTTCATGCGAATACTCCAGCGCAATCAGGAGCTGGCGCATCACTTCCAGGGAATCGCTGAGGTCGAATCGACCGCGCTCGCGCATCAATTTGCGCAGCTCGACGCCCTCGACATACTCCATGACGATGTACGCGAAGTTCAGATCTTCGCCGTACTCATGCACTGCCACGATGCCCGGATGCTGCAACCTGCCGCCCGCCTGGGCTTCGCGCTTGAACCGGGCGATCGCGGAGGCGCCACCGTCCGCAAGATGCTCGGCCAAGATCGTCTTGATCGCCACCTTGCGTTCGATGACCGGGTCGAACCCCTCGTACACCATCCCCATCGCGCCTTGGCCCAGGGCGCGGCGGATCGCATACTTTCCAATTTGCTGCGGGTGAGTGGTCATGAGGTCCAGGCTCGACCGCGCCAACGCGTGGCGACGGATGCTCGCATGGTTCGGCATGCGAGCGCCCGCGTCAATCCCTAGCTTCCCTCAGGGAGCGCGGGCAAGGCCCGCCCGCACCGCCGCCTCGGCCCAACCGCTCGTATGGCGATTGGGCCTTCGCCAGCCGTCAGTCGCCTTCCGGCGCCTGACGCACGGCCTCAGCCGTGTTCCTTGGCGTGATTGATCGAGTACTTTGGGATCTCGATCACGACATCGCGCTGCGCCAGGATGGCCTGGCACGAAAGCCGGGACATCGGCTCCAGGCCCCAGGCGCGGTCGAGCAGGTCTTCTTCGCTCTCGTCCGGCTCACCAAGAGATTCGAAACCCTCGCGAACCACGACGTGGCAGGTCGTGCAGGCGCAGCTCAGCTCACACGCGTGTTCGATGCCGATATCGTGCTCGAGCAAGGCCTCGCAGATCGACGTCCCGGCAGGGGCGCTGATCTGCGCTCCCTCGGGGCAATACTGCGCGTGCGGCAAGATTCGAA
>JBEBHW010000705.1:0-2498 GCA_040081145.1 Burkholderiaceae bacterium | reverse complement strand
GGTTTGACTCAGGGTGGGCAGCATCCAGATCTCTCCTCGAGGTCGCTCGGTGGCCGAAATGAAGGTCACAGGGGAATACTGGACCGAGGCCGTGACGTCGGTGTGACAGGCCGAGGCCGTCACGAATCCGTCACAAATTCGACATACGCTGTCCGGAATGAAAACCGACGACGCTCTGGCGGTAGAACCCTTGCCGGTCGATGAGGTGCCTGGCGCGGTTCCGCTGCTCGACCGCGACAGGTTCCTGCTCGCCTTCAACGAACGCGTTCTGGCGCAGGGCAGGCGAGCCGATGTGCCCTTGCTGGAACGGTTGCGCTACATCACCATCGTCTCGTCCAACATCGACGAGTTTTTCGAGGTCCGCGCGCCCCACTACCTCGAGAGCCTCCGAGGCGCGGCCACCGAACCCGCGCAGCGCTACTTCGAGGCGTTGGCTGCCCATGCTCACGAGTTGATCGACCAGCAGTACCGGCTGCTCAACGAAGACGTCATGCCCGCCCTTGCCCGGCACGGCATCCACGTCATCAATCACGCCGAACGCGACGCCACCCAGCGGCGCTGGGTTGCCGCCTACTTCGAGAATGAGGTGCGGCCGCTGCTCGTGCCGGTGGTGCTCGACCCGGCCCATCCCTTTCCGATGGTCGCCAACAAGAGCCTGAATTTCATCCTGCGCATGTCCGGGCAGACGTCGCAAGGCGAACTGGGCAACATCGCCATCGTCAAGGTGCCGCGCGTGCTGCCGCGTGTGATCCGCCTGCCGGACAAGGTGATGCGTCCCGGCGAGCAGGGCTTTGTGCTGCTGACCAGCGTGATCCGCGCGCACTTGGCGGACCTGCTCCCCGGCCGCGTCGTCGAGGCTTTTTCGCAGTTCCGCGTGACGCGCGATTCCGATCTCGAGATCGACGAGGACGACATCGTCAACCTGCGCCAGGCCTTGCGATCCGGCCTGACGACGCGCCACTACGGCGAAGCGATCCGGCTCGAGGTCGTGCGGACCTGTCCCTCGGAGCTTTCAACACTTCTGCTGAAGCAGTTCGGCCTGCCGCCGTCCGCGATGTACGCGGTGAATGGCCCGGTGAACCTGGTGCGACTGAACCAGTTGATCGACCAGGCGCACGGCGACGCGCTGCGCTTTCCTCCGTTCGAGCCGGGCCGGCCGACCGGGCAACTGCCACGCGGCGGCTCGATCTTCGAGCAGCTGGCGCAGCGCGACGTGCTGCTGCACCACCCCTTCGAGAGCTTCGAGCCCGTCGTGCAATTCCTGCGCGAGGCGGTGCACGACCCGGACGTGCTGGCCATCAAGCAGACGATCTACCGCACCGGCTCCGAGAGCGAGCTGATGGATCTTCTGATGCAGGCCGTGCAGCGAGGCAAGGAAGTGACCGTTGTTCTCGAGCTGAAGGCGCGCTTCGACGAGGAAGCCAACATCAACTGGGCCGAGCGCCTGGAAGCCATTGGGGCCCAGGTGGTCTATGGGCTGGTGGGCTTGAAGACCCACGCCAAGCTGCTGCTGGTGACGCGGCGCGAGAGCTGGCGCAAGGGCAAGTCGCCGATGCGCCGCTATGCCCACTTGTCCACCGGCAACTACAACTCCAAGACGGCGCGCCTGTACACCGATGTCGGCATGTTGACCGCCGACCCGGAGCTGACGGCCGACATCGACGCGGTCTTCCTGAAACTGGCCACGCAGGCGCCGATGCGCGCGCGCACCCGGCTGATCGTGGCGCCGACGCAGCTGCACAAACAGATGCTTCGTCACCTCGCGCAAGTCGCCGCGGCCGCGGCCGCGGGGCTCCCGGCGCGCGTGGTCGTCAAGGTCAATGCCTTGACCGATCCAGGCCTGATCGAGGCGCTGGTTGCCGCCGACCGCGCCGGCGCCAGCATTGACCTCATCGTGCGCGGCCCGTGCATGCTTCGGCCGGGAGTGCCGGGCGCGACCGAGCGCACTCGGGTGCGCTCGGTGGTGGGGCGTTTTCTCGAACACACGCGAATCTTGTACTTCCGTTGGGGCGAAGGCGACCCCCACGAGGCGCTGTACTTGAGCAGCGCGGACTGGATGACGCGCAACATGGCGCGCCGCATCGAAGTGGCGTGGCCGATTCGCGACGCCGCGATGCGCCAGCGCATCATCGACGAGTGTCTGGTGCCCTACCTGATGGATGGGCGCGACGCGTGGGATCTGGATGCAAGTGGCCAGTACCACGCCGTCGATGGCCGGGGCCCCGGTGCTCAGCAAGCCCTGATGCACCGCCTGGGCGCCAGTCGCCACGCCGCCTGACGACCATGGAACTGATTCTCTGGCGTCATGCCGACGCGCACGAAGCCACCATCGGCCACCAGGACACGCTTGGACTGACAGCGTCGAACCTGCTTGCGGGCACCACACAACCCTGGGCTCCAGCAGGGTGTCTTTTCCTGGTGGCTGTTCCTGTGCGCTATCAGCACGCTGAACATCATTGCGTGGGCTGCCTCGGCTGCTGCCATCCATCGCGGCCGCG
>JBEBHW010000704.1:0-2513 GCA_040081145.1 Burkholderiaceae bacterium | reverse complement strand
GGCCGCTGATCGCCATCGTCGCGGGCAGCAAGGTCAGCACCAAGTTGACGATTCTGCAAAGCCTGGCCGCCAAGGTCGACGGGCTCATCGTCGGTGGCGGCATCGCGAACACGTTCATGCTCGCCAGCGGATTGAATATCGGCAACAGCCTGGCCGAGGCGAGCCTGGTGGGCGAGGCCAAAGCCGTGATCGCCGCGATGCGTGCCCGCGGCGCGGCGGTGCCGATTCCCGTCGACGTCGTGACCGCCAAAGCCTTCAAGGCCGACGCGACGCCGACGGTCAAGGCGGTTGCCGACGTCGCTGCCGACGACTTGATTCTCGACATCGGACCGCAGACGGCGGCGCTGCTCGCGCAGCAGTTGAAGGCCGCCGGAACCATCGTCTGGAACGGGCCGATGGGCGTGTTCGAATTCGACGCCTTTACGCACGGCACGGAGACGGTGGCGCGCGCGATTGCGGCGTCGCCTGCGTTTTCAATTGCCGGCGGCGGCGACACGCTCGCGGCGATCGCCAAGTACGGCATCGAAGGCCAAATCGGCTACATCTCCACCGGCGGTGGCGCGTTCCTCGAAGTGCTGGAGGGCAAAACGCTTCCGGCGTTCGAAATCCTCAGCCGTCGCGCCGCCCAGTCAACGCCTGGGTGAAGCCGTTCACGCTGCGCGTGGGCCGGCGCGCAGCGACGAGTTCACAATCCGTTCCCGTTCCCTGTTCGCCGCCCAAGTGCCGAGCGGGAGCCGCTCACAAGAAGATTCACGGAGTTTGTCTATGACGCGCGCCACCAAAATCGTCGCCACGCTCGGCCCGGCGTCGAGTTCACCCGAAGTGCTGGAGCGCATGATTCGCGCCGGCGTCGACGTGGTGCGCCTGAACTTCTCGCACGGCACCGCGGAAGACCACATCGCCCGCGCGAAGCTGGTTCGTGAAGTTGCCGCGCGCGCCGGGAAGGAAGTCGCCATCATGGCCGACTTGCAAGGCCCGAAGATCCGGGTCGGCAAGTTCGAGGGCGGCAAGACGATTCTCGAGCCGGGGCAGAAGTTCATCCTCGACGCCGCCAGCAGCGAGCTGGGCACGAACGCCCGCGTCGGGCTGGACTACAAGGACTTGCCGCGCGACGTGAAAGCCGGCGACACGCTGCTGCTCAACGATGGCCTGCTCAAACTTACCGTCGATTCGGTGCAAGGCGAGCAGGTCCACACTACCGTGGTGGCGGGTGGCGAGTTGTCGAACAACAAAGGCATCAACCGGGCAGGCGGAGGCCTCACGGCGCCGGCGCTGACCGCCAAGGACATGGAAGACATCAAGACGGCGATGAGCTTCCAGGCCGAATACCTGGCAGTAAGTTTCCCGAAGAACGCGACCGACATGGAAATGGCGCGCCAGCTCGCCAACGTGGCCGGCGAAGGGCAGCGGCATCGACCCGGGTTGATTGCGAAGATCGAGCGTGTCGAGGCGATTCCGGCGCTGGACGAAATCTTGCGCGCCTCCGACGGCATCATGGTCGCGCGTGGCGACTTGTCGATCGAGGTCGGCAACGCAGCTGTCCCCGCGCTGCAAAAACGCATGATCCGGCGCGCCCGCGAGCTCGACAAGGTGGTGATCACGGCCACACAGATGATGGAGTCGATGATCGTGAACCCGGTGCCGACTCGCGCTGAGGTCAGCGACGTGGCCAACGCGGTGCTCGACGGCACCGACGCCGTGATGCTCAGCGCCGAAACGGCGACCGGAAAGTACCCGGTCGAGACGATTCAGCAGATGGACGCGATATCGCTGGAAGCCGAGCGCGCCGACGACGCATCGATCGAAACCGACTTCACCAACAAGCGTTTCGGTCGCATCGACCAGTCGATCGCGATGGGCGCCCTGTTCACTGCGCACCACCTGGGGTGCAAGGCGATCCTGGCGCTCACCGAATCGGGCTCGACGGCGCTGTGGATGAGCCGGCACAACATCAAGGTGCCGATCTATGGCCTCACGTCGCAACCCGTGTCGCAACGCAAGATGACGCTGTACCGCAATGTGCGGCCGCTGTTGATGCCAGCCTATCGCGACCGCGACGAAGCACTGAAGAGCGCCGAAGCGCTGCTCGTCGAAAAAGGGGTGCTCAAGTCGGGTGACACCTACGCCATCACGTGCGGCGAACCGATGGGACATCCAGGCGGAACGAACATGCTCAAGGTGTGCCGCGTCGCTTGAAGCCGATTCGATGATGAGCGCTTCGCTGACGCTGGCGGACGTTGAGGCCGCGGCGCGCCGCCTCGAGGGGCAGGTGCTTCAGACGCCTTGCCTGCCCTCGCGCACGCTGGGCGAAATGGCGGGCTGCGAGGTCTTCCTCAAGTTTGAGAACCAGCAGTTCACTGCGTCGTTCAAGGAGCGCGGCGCGTTCAACCGCATCGCGATGCTGAGCGACGCGGAGCGCGCGCAAGGCGTGCTCACCGTCTCGGCGGGAAACCACGCGCAGGCGGTGGCGTACCACACGCAGCGCCTGGGAATTCCCACGACCGTCGTGATGC
>JBEBHW010000703.1:0-2516 GCA_040081145.1 Burkholderiaceae bacterium | reverse complement strand
CGGCACGAGCCACGGCGCGTACAAGTTCAGCCGCAAGCCCACCGGCGACATCCTGGCAATCAACCGCATCAAGGAAATCCACCGGCGCATCCCGAACACCCACCTCGTGATGCACGGCTCCTCGAGCGTGCCACAGGACCTGCTCGAAGAAATCCGCCAGTACGGCGGCAAGATGAAAGAGACTTACGGCGTGCCCGTCGAGGAAATCCAGGAAGCCATCAAACACGGCGTGCGCAAGATCAACATCGACACCGACATTCGCCTGGCGATGACGGGTGCGATCCGCAAGTACATGGCGCAGAACCCGGACAAGTTCGACCCGCGCGATTACCTCAAGCCGGCGCGCGAAGCCGCCAAGGGGATTTGCAAGCAGCGCTATGTTCAGTTCGGTTGCGAGGGCCAGGCCGGCAAGATCAAGGCCCAGCCGCTCGCGGCGGTGGCCAAGCGCTACGCGACGGGCGAGTTGGCACAGACCGTCGTGTAACGCACGCCGCACATCGCGTGGGGTGCGGCGCGCCCGCGCGGCGCATTGGTTCAGTACGCGATACACGGGCGCCGGGCGGCACGCGGGTGCGACACGTTGGCCCGATACCCGGGCGCGCCAGGGCGCGGCACAAGCGTCGAGCTCGACTCCGTCGAGCTTGTGGTTCTGCCCGCCGCGGCACGCGATCTTCAGCGCGCCGATCCGGTTGCCCAAGGCCGCGCAGCGCGCGAGCGGCCAGCCGCGCTCCAGGCCGTAAAGCAGGGCGGCACGGAATGCGTCGCCGCAACCGGTGGGGTCGAGCACCTCGCGCGCGGCGACGCCGGGCAATAGCGTGCGCTCACCTTGTTGCCAGACTTCGCAGCCCTTGGCGCCAAGCGTCACGACCACGCCGCGCAGACGGCTGCGCGACAAGGTCTCCAACGTGAAACCGGTGCGCTCGCACAGCATGCGCGCTTCGTAGTCGTTCATCGCGACCCAGCTCGCCTGTTCGACGAAGGCGCGCAGCTCGGTGCCGTCGAACATCGGCAAGCCTTGGCCCGGGTCGAAGATGAAAGGCACGTTCAGCTTGGCGAGTTGCGCAGCGTGCTGCAGCATCGCGTCGCGTCCGTCGGGCGAGATGATGGCGAGCTTCAGGTCGGCGCGCTGCGGCACGGCAATCAGGTGCGCCGACTGCATCGCTCCGGGGTGGAAAGCGGTGATCTGGTTGTTGTCCTGGTCCGTGATGATGATCGCCTGCGCCGTATAGCTGTCGTCTATGGGCCGCACGTACTCGGTGCTCGCTCCCCAGGATCGCAGCCGCTCCAGGTAACCCTGCCCGTCCTGGCTGCCGATGGCGGCCATCACGAGCGGCTCACCGCCCAGCAGCCCGAGCGTGTAGGCGATGTTCCCTGCGCAGCCGCCGAATTCGCGGCGCAGCGTGGGCACAAGGAACGAGACGTTCAGGATGTGCACCTGCTCGGGCAAGATTTGCTGGGCAAACCTACCGGGGAAGGTGGTGATCGTGTCGAACGCGAGTGAACCGCAAATCAAGGCTGCCATGTAGGGTCCGGACAAGGTGAGTGAAGGGGGCGCGTGATCAAGGGTAGAAGATCTCGACGGTATAGCCGGTGACGAGGGGCGTTCCGGTGGCCAGCACGAGTTGCAGGTTCGCTTCGCTTTGCGCCGCGAGCACGGCGCTTGCAACGCGGAAGTCTTGCGGCGACAGCGCCTTGCGCACGAGCAAGTTGCCGCTCGCGTCCGTCAAGCTCAGTTCGACCCAGGGCATGGCGAGCACCGTCGCACTTCGATTGCGCAGCACGACGGAGACGCGGAACTGGTCAACGCCCGCCAGGCGTGCGAAACCCGAGCTTTCCAGCCCGATGTCGTCGATGCGCCGCGGCGGCTCGATCGCACACGACGCGAATTCGCACCACTGCGCGAGCAGCGGCAACGCATCGGGCCAGCGTGCGGCAATCGTGTGGCGCCAATGGTGGGTGGATTGGATCAGCAGTGTGGCCAGGAGCGCCAGCGAAGCGAGCGACAACGAAGTGCGCACCCACGGTCTATCCCAGCGCGCCAGCCGGTCCGCGTGACGCAGGAACTCCGGTGCGCCCGAGGTGTCGTGTTGCATGGGCGCACTGTCTTCGAACGGCAGGTTGGATTCGAAGGGTCGCGAAGGCACGCCGTCGTCTGCGCTCAACTCAGAGTCGTGCCGCAAGGCGCCAAAGCCGGACGTTTCCATCGGCGTGAATCGGCTGCTTGTTGCGGCGTGGCGCTGCAGAAACAACTCGCTGTCGAGCTGATCGACAAGCGAAAACTTGTCGCGCTGGGCAGCGGGCTCGGCGCCGTGCGAGGCCGCAGGCGTGCGTGCGGCGCTTGCAAAATCCGTCGACCACGCGGCAGGCGAGGCCGGTGCAGCCGGCGTGCGCTCGACGCTTGGCGCCGTCTCGTTCAATTCGCTTGGCAGCGAGCCGGGCGCCGTGTCGCGGTCCAGATCGAACAGGCTTTCCAGCGCGTTGAAAACCTGCGAGCACCGCCCGCAGCGCACCCAGCC
>JBEBHW010000055.1:0-11115 GCA_040081145.1 Burkholderiaceae bacterium | reverse complement strand
GCGCTGTACGAAGCGCCCTATCTCGCGCACGCGTGCATGGAGCCGATGAACTGCACGGCGCAGGTGCGCGGCGACGAGGTCGAAATCTGGGCCGGCACGCAAAGCCAGGGGCCCGCGCAAGGCATCGTCGGCCAGGTGGCGCAGGTGGCACCGGCCAAGGTGAAGATCAATACGCTGCTGCTCGGCGGCGGTTTCGGCAGGCGCTTCGCCCCCGACTTCATGATCGATGCGACGCGGCTCTCCAAACTCAGCGGCAAGCCGGTGAAGCTGATCTATACGCGCGAAGACGACATGGCGGCGGGGTACTACCGCCCGGCGTCGGTGGCGCGCTTCGAGGCCGCGCTCGACGAGCGCGGCGTGCCGACGATGCTCAAGGTGGGCGTCGGTTCGCCGTCGATCATGGCGGCGTCGGGGTTCATGAAAATCCCCGACAGCGGCGTCGACACGTTCGCGCTCGAGGGCATCGCCGACCACCCGTACGCCATCGAACACCAGCGCATCGCTTACGGGCGCGGCGAACCCGGGCCGCAGGTCTGGTTCTGGCGTTCCGTCGGACATTCGCAGAACGTCTTCTTCATGGAAGGCTTCATCGATGAGCTTGCCGCGGCGGCGAAGAAGGACCCCTACCTGTTTCGCCGCGAGCTGCTGCGCCGCCAGCCGCGCTACCGCGGCGTTCTCGAACTTGCCGCCGAGCGCGCCAATTGGGGCAAGCCGCTGCCCGCCGGCGTGGCGCGCGGCATCGCCGTGGGGCAATCTTTCGGCTCGTACGTGGCCGAAGTCGCAGAAGTTTCGGTGAGCCCGGACGGCTCGCCGAAAGTGCACCGCGTGGTTGCCGCGGTGGACTGCGGCATGGTCGTGAACCCGGAGATCATTCGCCGCCAGATCGAAGGTGGCATTGCCTTTGGTCTGAGCGCGGCGCTGCACGGGCGCATCACGTTCAAGGACGGCCGCGTCGAACAGAGCAACTTCCACGACTATGCGGTGCTGCGCATGGCCGAGATGCCGCGTGTCGAAGTGCACATTCTGCCGAGCCGTGAAGCGCCTGGAGGCATCGGCGAGCCGGGCACGCCGCCGCTCGCCCCGGCCGTCGTCAACGCGATATTCGCGGCCACCGGGAAACGCCTGCGCACCCTGCCGATCGACCGCAGCGCCTTGGCGCGAGCCTGACTGCGGCGCAGGGGCCGAAGCGCCCACCGGCCTGCCGCAGGTCGGCCGCGGGGTCACGTCGCGCCGCGCAAATCGGCTGCGGCGGCGGGGCATTTCGTGACGCATCTGGCGCAGCGCCTGCGGTGGGCCCGCGCCTACACTGTCCCACCGAGGGCGCCCGGAGTGCCTTGCGCTACCATCCTTGGCTCGGAAAGGGGCACCGCCCAGGCTCGCCGGGCTTGTATTTGTCGGTGGGGACGACCGCGAGGAGAGCGATGGCAGATAGACCACCAGTGCCGGACTGGGACATCACAACGATCCCGTCAACGCTGGAACTGCCGCCGCAAGCTGAGAAGTCCAGCCCTGCGGGCTTTCGCTGGCCGACCCCCCCTTACGCCACTTTCCCCGAGGGGCAGGACCAAACCGACCCGCTGGGCTGCGAAATTGTCGGCCTGACCGGCGTGCGCAGTTCGGGCCGGCTGACCTTCTTCGTCCCGGAGCAGTCGGTCGCGTATGTGCAGATCCCGCCGGCACGCACGACGATGCCGCTGCGCTTCAGCGACTTCCTGATCCTGACGCTGACCACGCCGATCGCGCCGGTCGGCCTGGCTCAAGGCGACCCGCACGCCGGCGTGCTCGGTGGTCCGCAGGTGGCGCCGTTTCGGATCGCGCTGGCCGGCGGGGGCGAGCTGCGCGGCGAAACCCTCGGCCACGTCGAGAAAGACTTCGGCCTGTTCCTCTTCCCCGCAGCGGAAAAGGCCGGCAGCGTCACGCGCACCTTCATTCCGCGCGTCGCGTACTCGGCGCTCACGATTGGCGCGCGCATCGGCGAGGTCCTGGTCGAGCAGCAGCGCGCGACGAAAGCGCAGGTGCAAAAAGCGGCCGACGAACAACAGGCGCTCCGCGAGCGCAAGGTCGGCGAAATCCTGCTGGTGCGCCAGGTCGTCAATCCGCAGCAACTCATCGAGGCGATCGACAAGCAGTCGAAGATGCCGCTCGTGAAAATCGGCGAGGCCTTGCTGTCGCTCGGGCTGGTGACAAAACTCGAACTCGACGAAGCGCTCGCCCAGCAACAGGTCGACCGCAGCGTGCCGCTCGGCGAGCTTCTCGTGCGCATGGGCGTCGTCACGACGGAGGACTTGCGCGTTGCGCTGGCGCGCAAGATGGCTTATCCGCTCGTCAACGTCGACGAGTTTCCGCTCGAAGTCGCGGCCCTGTCCCGGCTCAGCTTCGCCGTCGCGTCGCGCCTGCAAGTCGTGCCATTGTTGTTGCGCGGCGGGCGCCTGGTGGTGGCGATCGACGACCCGGTGCGGCGCCGCGCGGCACTCGACGAAGTCGAATTCGTCGCGCAGATGAAGGTGATTCCGGTGCTGGTGCACTCCAAATCGATCGACGACGTCCTGATCCCGGCGTACGAAAAGGTCGGCGGCGACACCGGGCGCATTCCGAGCAAGGTGGTGGAGGGCCACGACGACGACGACGACGACGACGACACCGGCAAACTCGTCGCGACGCTGGAGCGCGAAGGCGCTGCGCACTCGCGCGCCGATGGCGCGGGGCCGGTGGAGCAATCGAGCAACTCGCTGGTGCGCCTCATCAACAACATGATCATCGAGGCCTACAAGGAAGGCGTGTCGGACATCCACATCGAGAGCTACCCCGGCCAAGAAAAGATTCGCCTGCGCTTTCGCAAAGACGGACTGATGCGCACCTACCTGGAGTTGCCGTCAGGCTATCGCAGGCCTTTGATCGCGCGCATCAAGGTGATGTGCGGCCTGGACACCTCCGAGCAGCGCAAGGGCCAGGACGGCAAGATCAACTTCGCCAAGTACTCGCCGCAGCACAAGGTGGAATTGCGCGTCGCGACGATCCCCACCAACAGCGGGCTGGAAGACGTCGTGATGCGCATCCTGGCGTCGGCCAAGCCGATCCCGATGATCAACCTGGGGCTGTCGGAGTACAACCTCAAACAACTGAGCCGCGCGGTGGAGCGCCCGCACGGCCTGGTGCTGTGTGTCGGCCCCACCGGCTCGGGCAAGACGACGACGTTGCACTCGGCGCTGAGCCACATCAACGTTCCCGAGCGCAAGATCTGGACCGTCGAAGACCCGATCGAAATCACCCAGCCCGGGTTGCGTCAGGTGCAGGTCAACATCAAGGCCGACTGGACCTTTGCGAAGGTGCTGCGCTCGTTCCTGCGCGCCGATCCCGACGTGATCATGTTGGGTGAGATCCGCGACGGCGAAACCGCGCAGATGGCGGTCGAAGCGTCGCTCACCGGCCACCTCGTGCTCTCGACGCTGCACACGAACAGCGCGCCCGAAACCGTGACGCGGCTCATCGACATGGGCGTGGACCCATTCAACTTTGCCGATTCGCTGCTCGCCGTGCTCGCACAGCGCCTGGCGCGGCGGCTGTGCAGCGAATGCGTGACGAGCGTTCCAGCGTCACCCGACCAGATCGAAGAACTGCTCGTCGAGTACATGCAGTCGTTCGGCGTCGACGACCCGCCCGTCACCAAGGCGAGCGTGCTCGCCGACTGGGCAAAGCGCCACGCGAAAGACGGCCGGCTGCAGCACTACCACTCCGTGGGGTGCGCCGCGTGCGACAAGAGCGGCTACCGCGGGCGTCTGGGTTTGCACGAGTTGATGGTGGTCACACGCGACCTGCGTCACCTCGTGCAAACCAACGCGCCGCCGTCAACGCTGCAGAAAGTGGCGATGCAAAAAGGCATGCGCACGCTGTACCAGGACGGCATCGACAAGGTCCTGGCCGGCCTCACCGACTTCAAGGAAGTGCAGGCGACGGCCGACGTCTAGGCACCAGTCGCGCTTTGCGTCCAGGCCCGCGCCGGGGCGCCTACAACAGCGACTCGGGGATGAAAGGCCGCAGCAGCCACAGCTTGATCCGCTGCCACATCGACGAGTCGGGCTCTTCGGTGAGAACGACAATGCTGTCGTCTTCTTCCATGCTGAGCCATTCGCAACGGTCGCCGCTGGGCGCCAAACGCACCCGGTAAGCGCTTTGCAGACGGTCGATGTCGATCACGCGCAGGAGTTCGCGCGCGAGCTCCGGGCTCTCGATCACAGCGCCGAGTTCCGTGTTGATCGTCGCCGAGCGCGGGTCCAGATTCATCGAACCGACGAACAGGAGCTTGCGGTCGATCACCGCTGTCTTGGCGTGAAGCCTGCCGAGCGACGCGCCGAACAGGTTCATGCGGCGATTGCGTTTGACGCGCGACGAACTGATTTCGTACAGATCGATTCCCAGTTCGAGCATCGGCTCGCGGTACAGGCTGTAGCCGGCGTGCACGATAGGCTCGTCGGTCGAACCCAGCGAATTCGTCAGCAAGGTGATCTTCGCGCCCTTGTCGCGCAACTCCTTGAACAGTTCCATGCCCACCTTGCCGGGCACCAGATAAGGGCTGGACAACACGAGTTCCCGCGTCGTCTTGCGCAGCGCTTCGAAGGCGTTGTAGGTGACGCTGGTCTCGAGCAGCTCGCCGCCGGCCTCGCCGTCGAACGGCTTGTCGGGGTGGTCGGCGAACACATACGCGTAGCCCCAGTGCAGCCCCAGGCGCCCGCCGTCCAGCTCTTCGGCGATCGGCCCATAACCGAGCACGTCACTCCTGGCCAGCGGCGGTGGCGGCGGCGTATTCAGCGGGCCGGTGCGGTCTTCGAAGAGGGTGCGCAGTTCGGCGTCGCTCTTCAAGCTTCGTGTCACCGCATGGATGGGGTAAACCGGGTCGCTGTTCCAGTAGCGGTCGAACAGCTCTTGCAACGCCGGCAAGACAAAGCCGACCGTGAAGGCGTCGACGTCGATGAAGTTGTCGACCGTGCTGCGCAGGAAGTACTCGTTGGCGACGTTGCGCCCGCCGATCACCGCCATCGCGCCGTCGGCGATGAACAACTTGTTGTGCATGCGGTGATTCACCCGCCCCCACTCGCCGATCGAGCCGATGAAACGCTCGGCCTGGCCGCGCTCGCGCCAGCAGCAAAACGGGTTGAAGATGCGCACCTCGACGTTTTTGTGCGCGGCAAACGCGAGGAACATCTCGTCCTGGCCACCGGTGTAGAAATCGTCGATCAACAGGCGCACGCGCACGCCGCGATTCGCCGCGTCGCGCAGTGCGCGCAGCAGCCAACGCCCGGTTTCGTCCATCTCGAAGTGGTAATACTGGACATCGAGCGAGACCTCGGCGCGGCGCGCGAGCTGCACGCGCGAATCGAGCGAGAACGTGCCGAGCGGCATGAGCCGGAAGCCCGAGTGGTCGTCGACCGGCCGATACGCGCTGGCAATGCGCCCGAGCGTCGTCTGGTCCGACAAGGCAATCGCCGTGCTCGTGATCGGTTCACGATCGATGACCGGCAAGCCCGCGCAACCCGACAGCGCAATCGCTGCGGCCGCGCCCACGCCAGCGCGCCAGGCGCGGCGCGCGCCCAACCTCAATGCCTCAATCCCGAACCCCAGGATCAAACGAACCCGCGAGCGAACCATTGCCATCCTCTGAGTGCAACGACAATCATAGGGTCCCCAGGTCCACGATGATCGATTCCCGCGCGGCTTGCCGCTCACCCATCGCTGGCGGCTTCGCCCGGCTTACACGCCGGTCGGCCGTCCTGGCGCTGTCCTGCGCTCCCTGGGCCGGGCTCTCCAGCCTCGCCCGCGCAGCCGATGCGCCGCCGGTGATCCGCCTCGTGGAGGTGTCGGGTGCCTCGCTCGAAGTGCAGTTCGCCCCCGGCCTGGAAGCGCCGCTGCACGAAATCGCCGTCGCCTGGATCCAGCGCAGCGCAGCCGCGGTGGCCGCGTACTTTGGTCACTTTCCGGTGCCGCAGGTCGAGGTCTTGATCGTGCCGGTAGGGGGCCACGGAGTGCAAAGCGGCGTGGCATTTGCCGAACCGTCGCCACTCATTCGAATTCGCCTCGGGCGCGAGTCGACTGCCGCGCACTTCATCGACGAAGGCATCCTCGTTCACGAAATGGTGCACCTGGCGATTCCACGCGTGCCCCACTCGCAGCAATGGCTGCACGAGGGATTGGCGACTTATGTGGAGGCCCTGTCGCGAGGCCACGCTGGGTGGGTCAGCGCCGCCACCGTGTGGCAGGCGTGGCGGCGCCAAATGCCTCGAGGGTTGCCGCGAGCCGGCGACCACGGCCTGGACCACACCCCCACCTGGGGCCGCACCTACTGGGGCGGAGCGCTGTTCGCGCTGCTCGCCGACATCGGCATTCGCCAGCACGGCGTTCCCGGGCGCGGCCTGCAGCAGGCGTTGCAAGGTGTGCTCGACGCGGGCGGCGACTACCGCGTCGCCTGGCCCTTGCGGCAAGTTCTGCGCGTCGCCGACGCGGCTATCGAACAGACCACCTTGACCGATTTGTACGAGCGGATGAAAGACCGCGCCGTGCGCACCGACCTGGTCGCGCTGTGGCGCGAGTTGGGTGTCGGCGAGGCCGGCTTGCGTGACGATGCACCGCTCGGATCGCTGCGGCGCGCGATCCTGTCTTGACACGCGCAGCGCCGCAGCGCCGGGGCCGCAGCCGGCGCGATGCCGAACTATGATTGCCGGCTACGTCGCCTCCGAGAAGACAATGCCCGCTGTCCCCTACCGTGCCGATCATGTCGGCAGCCTGCTGCGCCCCGCCGCATTGAGCGCGGCGCGCGCCGCATTCAAGTCCGGCGAGCTCGACGCGGTGCACCTCGCCCAGGCTGAAGACCAGGCGATTCGCCATGCGGTCAACCGCCAGCAGGACCTCGGCCTGCAAAGCATCACCGACGGCGAGTTCCGGCGCGACTGGTGGCACCTCGACTTCATGGCGCAGCTCGACGGCGTGACGCTCAAGGCCAATCCCGGGCCCAAGTTCAAGATCGAGGGCCAGAGCGAGCAGCCGCCGATGCCCGTCGTGACCGGCCGCCTCGCGTGCAGCCAGCCGATCATGGCGCAGCACTTTGCGTTCCTGAAATCGGTGACGCGGGCGACGCCGAAGATGACGATCCCCTCGCCCGCGATGCTGCACTTGCGCGCCGGGCGCGCCGGGATTTCGCAACAGGTCTATCCCGACATGGCACAGTTCTGGGCCGACGTGGGCGCGGCCTATCGCACCGCAATTGCCCATCTGTACGACGCCGGCTGCCGCTATCTGCAGCTCGACGACGTGAGCTTCGCCTACCTGTGCGACCCGCGCATCCAGGCGACGAGCCGCGCCAACGGTGACGACCCGACGCTGCTGCCGCGCACCTATGCCGATGCGATCAACGCCGCACTCGCCGGCAAACCCGCCGACCTGGCGGTCACGATCCACACGTGTCGCGGCAACTTCAAGAGCGCGTGGGTCGCCGAGGGCGGCTACGACCCGGTCGTCGAAGCCATGTTCTCGACGCACGTCGACGGCTACTTCATGGAGTTCGACAGCCAGCGCGCCGGCGGCTTCGAGCCGCTCAAGGCGCTGCCGCGCGGCAAGCGTGTCGTGCTCGGACTCGTGACGACAAAGCTCGGCGAGCTGGAGAGCAAGGAAGACTTGCACCGCCGCATTGCCGAGGCCGCGAAGTTCGTTCCTCTGGAAGACCTGTGCCTGTCGCCGCAGTGCGGTTTTTCGAGCACGCACCACGGCAACGCGTTGTCGGAAGACGATCAATGGCGCAAGCTCGGACGCGTGATCGACGTCGCGCGTGAGGTGTGGGGTACATGACGACGACCGCTGACCCGGAGGCTCCATCAGCTGAGCGCCCGCCACGTGCCGCAGCGACGATCGTCGTCGTTCGCGACAGCGCTGCCGGAATCGAAGTCCTGCTGTCGCGGCGCGCCGAACGTGGCGACCACAACAGCGGCGCGTGGGTCTTTCCCGGCGGCATCGTCGACGCGGCGGATCGCGACGCGCACGCGTGCTGCATCGGTCTGGGCGACGCAGCGGCGAGCCGCCGGCTTGGCTTGTCGCAAGGCGGCCTGGACTACTACGTCGCCGCGGTGCGCGAGTGTTTCGAAGAGGCCGGCTTGCTGTTCGCCGTCGATCGCGCAGGAACGCTGGTCGATCTGGCGGGCGCGGCAGGCGAACGCTGGGCGCAGTGGCGCGGCCCGCTGCACCGCGGCGAGCGCTCGATGATCGAGTTTTGCCTCGAGGCCGGGCTGCAACTGGCGGTGGACAAGCTCGTCTATCTGAGCCATTGGCTGACGCCCCCGGGTCGCGCAAAGCGCTTCGACACGCGCTTCTTCATCGCCGCAGCGCCGGCGTCGCAAGAAGGCGCGCACGACGGCACCGAGATGCTCGAACAGCTCTGGCTGCGCCCCGCCGACGCACTGGCGCGCGGCGCCGCGTTGAAGTTGATGACACCCACGCTGAAGACGCTCGAACTGCTCGCCGGCCACGCCAGCGTTCAGGCCCTGCTCGACTGGGCGCGTGCGCCGCGCAGCGTCGCGCTCGTGATGCCGCGCGTCGCGAGCGGCGCTCAGGGCATGCGGCCGGTCTTGCCCAGCGAACACGCCTGGGCCGAAATCGGCAGGCTCGACCCCGCCGGTCACGGCGACTGTTCCTACGACCTGGTTCCGGGCCGCGCAGTACGCCTGTCGCCGCGCATCGTTCGCATCACGGCAAACAACGGCAGCATGATGACGGGGCCGGGAACGAACACCTACCTCGTCGGTGGCGGTGCGCGCAACGAGTGGGCGGCGATCGACCCCGGCCCGCTGCTCGACGATCACGTTGCCGCGATTCTGGCTGCCGCGCCCGGGCCGATCACGTCGATTTTCGTCACGCACACGCACAAGGACCACTCGCCCGCAGCGCTCGCCTTGCAGGCCGCGTCGGGAGCGAAGTTGTTCGGTCGGGTCGCCGCGTTTGCCGAGTGGCAGGACACGACTTTCGTTCCCGACGTCGCGCTCTCGGGCGGCGAATCCTTCGAACTGACTGACGATGCGACGCTGCGTGTCATCCACACGCCGGGCCACGCGTCAAACCACTTGTGTTACCTGCTCGAACAGGAACAACTCCTGTTCACCGGTGATCACGTGATGCAGGCGTCGACCGTCGTCATCAATCCGCCCGACGGCGACATGCGTGCCTACCTCCATTCGCTCGACGCGCTGCTCGGTGTGCCGTTGGCGTGGCTCGCGCCCGGCCATGGCTTCCTGATGGCGCAGCCCCACGAGGCGATCAAAGCCATCGTCGCGCACCGCGGCAGGCGCGAGGCGAAGTTGATCGGCGTCATGCGCGAGCTGGGCGCTGCGCCGCTCGAAGCGCTGCTGGCGCGCGTCTACGACGACGTGCCACAACGCCTTCATCCGATGGCGGCGCGCTCGCTGAGCGCGCACCTCTTCAAGCTTCGCGACGACGCGATGGCTTTTTCGGACAAAGGCAGCTGGGCGTTGACCGGCACCACGCCTGCGCGGGCGCAGCCCAGGGTCTGAGCGCCCGAACGCCGCTCAAGCGCTGACCGTGCGCGGCTCGTGCGTCGACTCGAACGACTCACTGCGCCCGCGCTGCAGGCGATCCCAATAGTCGACGGCACGATCGACCCAGGCGAGGTAGTGCGGGTCGACGCTCGAATAGAACGGCATGCCGCGCGCGACGAACTCGCGGATCCCCTGCGCCAGGCGCGCGCCAGGCGGCGTGGGCCCACGCTCGACTTGGCATTCCAGATCGTGCAGCGCCGCGACACGCTTCATGGGTTCGCTGGCCATCAACCGATCTCGCAGCTGCGCACTGTCCAATCCAGAACTCGCTCTCGCCATTCGCTTCTCCACACGCGTCAACATGACCCTTGCAGTTTGCGCAATCTGCGGCTGCCGTGCGCGGCGGCGACGCCGGCAGCAACAGGTGCGCGTGGTGTTTTGCACGGCGCTGCGTCGATCCCGGATTCGCGGCACGGCGCAGGCCCTGACCAACCAATCGTTACGCCTTCACGGACGCGGCAACCGCCGCGCGGCGCCGCCCGGCGCGGTGTGATGTTGTCCTCGGCTGCGCGATGCAGGCGACGCAAGGTTGTGAACTTGCCTGGAAATCGCACGCCCGCACACGGCACGCTGAGCTAGCATGAAATGCCGCCGCCATGAACACCGCACGATGCACCGTTGGTCTCGCCTGCCGTTTGATCGCCGCGGCGTTGCTCGCGGGCGCGGCGAGCGCGGCGGAGCAGGAATTCACGATCGGCCTGGCGACGCCCTTGCAGACGCTCGATCCTCACGAGCGCAACGTGGCGGGCAACAACAGCGTCATCGATCACCTCTTCGACACGCTCATCGCGCGAGACTCGCTCGAAGCGCTGCGTCCGGCGCTCGCCGAGTCGTGGCTGGCCCGCGACGCGACCACCTGGGACTTCAAGCTGCGCCGCGGCGTGACGTGGCACGACGGCACGCCCTGCACCACGGACGACGTGATCGCGTCGCTGAGCCGGGCTGCCGCGCTGCCCGACGGCGCCACGTCGTTCGGCCAGTTCACGCGGCGCATCGAATCGGTGGGGCGCATCGACGCGCACGCGCTGCGCATCAAGACGCGCCACCCCTATCCCTTGCTGGCGCACGATCTTGCGTCGATCCGAATCGTTCAGGCTTCCGCGGCCGACGCGGGCGCCTGGCACGTCGGAACAGGCCCGTTCAAATTGAAGCAGTTCGTCGCGGGCAAGTTCGTTCTCCTGGAGCGCAACGATAGCTACTGGGGGCCCAAGCCGGCATGGCCAACGCTCAAGTTGCGCTTCATTGCCGATCCGCAACTTCGCCTGGCTGCCTTGCTCGCCGGCGAAGTGCAAATGATCGAAGACGTGAGCGGCGAGCAGATGGCGCGACTTGCCAAGGAGCCGAAGATTCAGCTCGTCTCGGCAGTGACGAACCGGCTCATTTATCTGCATGTAGACAGCCAACGCGCCCTCTCGCCTTTCGTCAAAGGCAAGGACGGCAATCCGCTGCGCAACAATCCTTTGCAGGACGCCACGGTGCGGCGCGCCATGTCGCTCGCGCTGGACCGCAACGCGCTCGTCGCACG
>JBEBHW010000702.1:0-2517 GCA_040081145.1 Burkholderiaceae bacterium | reverse complement strand
AGCGTGCACAACGCGTCGCCTGGCTCGCGCAACAAGGCGAGACGAGCGGCGAGCTGACGGCGCGCGAGACGGTCGCCCTCGGGCGCCTCGCGCACCTGGGCTTGTTCGCGCAGCCGACGCAGCACGACGAAGCCGCCATCGACGCCGCGATGCACGCCACCGAGTGCACGGCGTGGGCGCAGCGCCGCCTGCATGAGCTTTCCGGCGGCGAACGCCAACGCGTGCTCGTCGCGCGCGCGCTGGCCACCGACGCACCGGTGCTGCTGCTCGACGAGCCGACGACACACCTGGACCCGCCGCATCAGGTGGCAATCGCGCGGTTGCTGCGCCGCTTGAGCGCGACGCGCACCGTGGTGAGCGTGTTGCACGACCTGTCGCTTGCCTTGCAGGCCGACCGCGTCGTCGTGCTCAGCCAGGGTTTGGTGCAGGTGCAGGCGGGCCATGATGACCCGAAGTTACACGCTCATCTTGTGGCCGTGTTCGATGGTGCGATTCGCATTGAGACGCATCGCGGGAGGGCGCTTGCCTTACCGAACTTGGATGAGGGGGATCGGTAAGCCGCTGCCGCGAGTCAATGCGCGACGGGTTGTCCTATCAACCGAATTCCGATGGCGCTGTGTCTGCATTGCGTACTCCGCAATCCTGAATTCCGCGCACTCGATCTGGAAGGAGCATGGGGCGGAGGCGCAAGCGATCATCGGAGGCCGTGTACGTGCTGCACGCCTTCCAGAAGAGGACCCGAGCAACCCGCAAGCAAGACATCGAGATTGCGAAGAGCCGATACACGGAATTGATGCGAGGACGCAAATGAAGAAGCGCGACAAGACCTATGCCAGCGTGTGGGACGCTCTGGCAGGACACGCCCGAGCAGGCGGCGAACCTGCAGGCGAGGGCGGGCTTGATGCGCCAGATTGCCGAGCTGATCCAAGCCGAGGGCTGGAAGCAACTCGAGGCGGCCGAGCGCTGCGGTGTCACCCAGCCGCGCATCAACGATCTACTGCGTGGGCGCGCATCCCGGTTTTCGCTCGACGCGCTGGTGAACATCGCGACGGCACTGGGCCGGCGCGTGAACGTGGAGCTCGAAGCGGCCTGAAGGCACGAGGGCAATTGCCGATTCCGCGCTGCGCCGATCCGGGTCAGCATTGCGGCTTGCGGTTCTGGAGCCGCTGCTCGCACCCGAACCCAACTTCATTCGAGGAGACCGAAGTGACCCAGCCGCGCCGATTGCACCACGCCCTGTGGGCGACTCTGTTTGCCGCAGCAGCCTCGCTCGCGCCATGTGCCGCGCAGGCGCAATGGAAGCCGACGAAGCCGGTGACCATCATCGTGCCGTGGGCGGCCGGTGGCGCCACCGACCAGGTGACGCGAATCGCTGCCGCCGAACTCGAAGCGGGTCTGGGCCAGAAGATCGTGATCGTGAATCAGCCCGGCGGCGCCGGCTCGATCGGCACCAAGGCGGCGATGGACGCTGCGAAAGACGGTTACACCTGGACCGCGGGCGCAGCCAAACAGTTGGGCACCTACCCAGTGCTCGGCATGATCAACAGCAAGGTCGACGACTTCCACCTCTACCTCGCGGTGACGAACGTCTCGATCGTCAGCGTGAATCCGGGGTCGCCGTACCAGACCTTCCCGCAGTTGCTCGAGGCGATGAAGGCCAAGCAGGTGTCGGTGGCGACTGCGGGCAACAGCTCGTCGGGCCACTTTGCGATGGAGGCGATCGCCAAGGCCACCGGCGCGAAATACCGCCACGTCACGTATGACGGCGGCAACCCCGCCGTCGTGTCCACCGTCTCCGGCGAAACCGAAGTGACGACGCAGCTCGCGCCCGAGCAGTCGGAAATGATCAAGGGCAAGCGGCTGCGGCCGCTCGCCGTCGTCGGCGAGCATGCGCTCGTCATTGAAGGCTTCGGCACGATCCCGCCGATCACCCAGTTCGTCAAGGACTTCCCCAAGGTGACCACCGGCTTCGGCATTTTCATTCCGAAGGGCGTTCCCGCCGAGGTGAGCGCGACGATCGACAAGCTCTGGGCCGAGCGCATCGTCACGTCGGAGAAATTGCGCAAGTACGCGAACGATCGGGGCGCGCTGTTCACGCCGCTCTACGGCCAGGCGGCGTTCGACGCCGTGTGGCCGACCGTCGTGACCGACGCCTACCTGCTGCAAGACGCGGGAATGGCCAAGGTCTCGCCGGAGTCGCTGGGCATCAAGCGCTGAGCTGCCGGGCGATCTTCGAGAGACGGCCTTTGAGCCTCGAGCCGATGCGCGCGGCGGCCTGATGTCGCGCCGCGCCGAGCTGCTGAACGCTGCCGTCTGGGCGGTTGCGGGCGGCGCCATCGTGGTGGCGTCCTGGCGCATGAACCGCCTCGACAAACTCAGCATCAACCCCTGGTCCGCGCCTGGCCTCACGCCGGGAGTGGTGGGCGGGTTGATGGTCGCTTTCGCGCTCGCGCTGGCGTGGCAAGCCTGGCGCGCTGACGCGGGCCCGGCGGGCAACCCGCCGGCCGGCGCAGACGC
>JBEBHW010000701.1:0-2517 GCA_040081145.1 Burkholderiaceae bacterium | reverse complement strand
CGGGCGCTCGAGGCGGTGATCGGTGGTGTCAAGGCGACGTTGAAGAAAAACAATTCCGTCTCGCTGGTCGGCTTCGGCACGTTCAGCGTCAGCAAGCGTGCGGCCCGCGCAGGGCGCAATCCACGCACCGGCGCGGCGATCAAGATCAAGGCGGCCAAGGTGCCGAAGTTTCGTCCGGGAAAGGCGTTGAAAGACGCATTGAACTGACCCGTCTCAGTTCTGCCTGCCCACAGGTTCAAGTGGGTGCTTAGCTCAGTTGGTAGAGCGGCGCCCTTACAAGGCGTAGGTCGGGGGTTCGAACCCCTCAGCACCCACCACCGAGCGATAGAGCGCCGCACTAGAATCGCGCCCGCAAGTCAGTCGCTCCAACAGTTGAGGCGAACTTCGGTTCGCCTTTGTCGCTTTTGGGCCAGCACCGCCGCTAGTCTTGGTTGAGCCGCACCGGGCTCGACTCCATCGGGGCCATCGATGTTCGATTTTTTCCGCCGTCACACCAGAGTCCTGCAATTCGCCCTCGTCTTGCTGATCTTTCCCTCTTTCGTCTTCTTCGGCATTCAGGGTTACAGCCGCTTCACCGGCAACGAGAACACAAAAGTCGGAACGGTCGCCGGGCAGGGCATCACGCAGGCGGAATGGGACGCGGCGCACCGCGACCAGATGGAGCGCGTGCGGCGTCAGATGCCCGGAATCGATACGCGAGTGTTCGACTCACCCGAAATGAAGTTGCAGTCGCTCGACGCGTTGGTGCGCGAGCGCGTGATTCAGGCCGCGGTGCGCAAGTCGAACCTGTACACGAGCGACGAGCGCTTGCTGCGCCTGTTCGGCTCCGACCCCGAGTTGGCGTTTTTGCGCAATCCTGACGGCAGCGTGAACCAGAGCGCGCTGGCCGCGCAAGGCATGTCGAGCGAGGTCTTTGCGGAGCGCCTGCGCCGTGACATGACCTCGCGCCAAGTGCTCGCCGGATTGGGCAGCAGCGCGTTCGCACCGGCAGGCGCCGCGTCGGCTGCGATGGACGCGATGTTTCAACAGCGCGAAGTTCAGATGCAGCGCTTCGACCCCAAGGACTATGCCGCGAAGGTCAACCCGACCGACGGCGACCTCGATGCGTTTTACAAGAACCCGGCGAACGCCGCGCAATTTCAAGCTCCTGAAATGGCGAACGTCGAATACCTCGTTCTCGATCTGAACAGTGTCATGAAGGGCGTGAGTGTCGGCGAGGCCGAGGTGCGCGACTTCTACGAGCAGAACACGCTGCGCTTCACTGCGCCGGAAGAGCGCCGCGCCAGCCACATCCTGATCAAGGCCGAGAAAGAGGCCCCCGCGGACGCACGCACCAAGGCCAAGGCGAAAGCGGAAGCGCTATTGGCCGAGGCGATAGGCAAGCCGGCGTCGTTTGCCGAATTGGCGCGCAAGAATTCTGAGGATCCGGGCTCGGCAGAGAAAGGCGGCGACCTGGATTTCTTCGGCCGCGGCGCCATGGTGAAAGCGTTCGAGGAAGCCGCATTTGCACTCCAACCCGGCCAGACCAGCGCGCTCGTGGAGAGCGACTTTGGATACCACATCATCCGCGTCACTGCCACCCGAGGCGGTGAAAAGCGCAGCTTTGAGTCCGTGAAGAGCGAGATCGAAACCGAGCGCAAGAAGCAACTTGCGCAGACCAAATTTGCCGAGCAGGCGGTGGCGTTTTCCAACATGGTCGAAGACCAGTCGGACAGCCTGGCGCCGGCCGCCGAAAAATTCAAGCTCGAGATCCACAAGGCGAGCGACGTCATGCGCAACGCCAGCGCCCAAGCCAAGGGCCCGCTGGCCAACGCCAAGTTCCTCGAATCGCTGTTTGCGTCGGAGTCGGTGAAGAGCAAGCGCAACACGTTGGCCCTGGACGTCGGCGACAACCAATTGGTGTCGGGCCGGGTCGTGCAGCACACACCGGCGCGGCAGCTCGCGTTCGCCGAGGTTGCGGACCGAGTGCGCGAACAGGTGAAGAGCGCACAGGCGGCCGAAATGGCGCGCAAGCTTGGCGAAGCGCGCCTGGCCGAACTGCAGGCGTCACCGCAGACGGCACTGCCAGGCCCGTCGCAGGCCGTGTCGCGGGCTCAGGCGCGGTCGGTTCCCAGGCCGGTGCTTGACGCGGTGTTGAAGGCCCCTGTGACCAGCTTGCCGGCGGTACTGGGTGTGGACCTCGGCGCCGAAGGCTACGCTGTCGTGCGCTTGACCAGGGTGCTGGGGCGCGACCCCGCGGCTGGCGCCCCAGCACAAGGCCAGCAGCAGTATTCGCAGGCCTGGGCCGACGCCGAATCGCAGGCGTATTACGCCGCGCTCAAACAGCGCTTCAACGCGGAGCTGGCGCTGCCCGCATCTGCGCCAGCAAGCGCCTCTTCGCCATGAGCCCACCTGCATGAGCCGGTGGCGCGAGAGGCGTCCGCTATACTTTTGAGCTTGTGGTGGCTGTAGCTCAGTTGGTAGAGTCCAGGATTGTGATTCCTGTTGTCGTGGGTTCGAGCCCCATCAGCCACCCCA
>JBEBHW010000700.1:0-2518 GCA_040081145.1 Burkholderiaceae bacterium | reverse complement strand
GCACGCGAGGCAGCGGTACAGCGCCTTGCACGCCGTCGAGCCGAACTCGGAAAGCCGCTCGGTGTGTGTGCTGTCGCAGCGCGGGCAGTGCAAGTCGCGAGGCCGAAAGTGCAGCGTTTGCGTCGTGCGGGTTGTTGCGTGCGGCGGCGCAATGCCGTAGCGCCGCAGCTTTTCCGCGGCTTCGGCGGGGATCCAGTCGGTGGTCCACGCCGGCGCGTACGCCATCTCGATGTGCACTGCGCTCGCGCCGGCGTTCAACAGTGCGAAGCGCACCGCGTCTTGAATCACTTCCGTGGCCGGGCAACCCGAGTAGGTGGGCGTGAGGGTTACGTCGACGTTCCCACCATCGATACGAACCGATCGCACGATGCCCAGTTCAACCACCGAGAGCACCGGCACCTCGGGGTCAAGCACGTGCGACAACGCCTGCCAGGCGCGTTCCTCGTCGAATGCCGGCATCGCTGGCGTCGCTCGCGTGTCGATCAAGGCGCTCACCACACGCCCGCCGGAAACTCGCGCGCCAGAGATTGCATCTCGGCGAGCAGAAAACCCATGTGCTCGCTGTGCCGGCCCACCTTGCCCGTGGAGCGGAACGGCGAAGGGGCTGGCATCCTCAAGCCGGCTTGCACAAGCACCGGCTGCACGGCGCCCAGCCACGCGTCCTGCAAGGTGCTCCACGCCGGACCCAGGTTAGCGGCCGCGGCGTGCGCATCGACCGCGTCGTCGGCAAACCACTCTGCCGTGTAGGGCCATAAATCGAGCAGAGCCGCGGCGACGCGCTGGTGCGACTCCGGTGTGCCGTCACCCAGGCGCAACACCCAGTCGGCGCAGTGGCGCTGGTGGTAGCGCGTTTCTTTCGCGCACTTGGCGGAGATGGCGCCAAGCTGCGCGTTGCTCGACGCGGCGAGCTCCGGCCACAACGCGCCGAGAAACGCAGACCAGAGAAAGCCGCGCATGAGCGTGCGCGCGAAATCGCCGTTGGGCAGTTCGAGCATCGTGACGTTGAAGAATTCGCGCTCGATGCGCGAATACGCGAATGCGTCTTCGTCGCGGCCGCGCCCTTCCATCTGGCCTGCGAGGGTGAGCAGGGCGCGCGCCTGGCCAACGTGGTCCAGCGCGATATTCGCAAGCGCAATGTCTTCTTCTAGCACCGGCGCGTGGCCGCACCAGGCGCTCAGGCGTTGGCCGTGAATCAGGCTCGAATCGGCGATGCGCAGAACGTACTGCAGTTGCGGCTCGAAGGTCGAACGTGTGCTCACATGTGGTCCAGATCGGCGGGCAGCTTGTAGAAAGTGGGGTGCCGGTAGACCTTGTCGGCGGCGGGTTCGAAGTCCATGTCGCGCGTGTCGGGGTCGCTCGCGACGATCTGGTCCGAGCGCACCACCCAGATGCTCGTGCCTTCCTGGCGCCGCGTGTAGACGTCGCGCGCCATTTGCAGCGCCAGCGTCGCATCGCTCGCGTGCAGGCTGCCGCAATGTTTGTGGTCCAGGCCGCTCTTGCTGCGAACGAATACTTCCCATAGGGGAAACTCGCCTGCGGGATGACTCGTGCTCATTGTGCTGCTGCCGTGGCTTGGGAAGCGTGCTTTGCCGCATAGGCCAGCGCCGCCTCGCGCACCCAGGCGCCGTCCTCCCAGGCTTTTACGCGCGCAGCGAGCCGCTCCTTGTTGCACGGGCCGTCGCCATTCACGACGTTCCAGAACTCCGACCAGTCGATCTCACCGTGGTCGTGCGCGCCGCGCTGCTCGTTCCACTGCAAGGCCGGGTCCGGCAGCGTCACGCCGAGAATCTTCGCCTGGTCGACACACGCGTCGATGAACTTCTGGCGCAGCTCGTCGTTCGAATTGCGCTTGATGCCCCAGCGCATCGACTGCTCGCTGTGCGTCGACTCGGCGTCGGGCGGGCCGAACATCATGATCGCCGGCCACCACCAGCGGTTCACTGCGTCCTGCACCATGTCGCGCTGTGCTGGTGTGCCCTTCGTCATCATCGTCAGCAGCGCCTCGAACCCCTGGCGCTGGTGGAACGACTCTTCCTTGCAGACTCGCACCATCGCGCGCGCATAAGGCCCGTAAGAGCAACGGCACAGCGGCACCTGATTCATGATTGCCGCGCCGTCGACGAGCCAGCCTATCGTTCCCACGTCGGCCCAGGTGAGCGTGGGGTAGTTGAAGATCGAGCTGTACTTGGCGCGGCCGGTGTGCAAAGCCTCAATCAACGCGTCACGCGAAACGCCCAAGGTCTCTGCCGCAGCGTAGAGGTACAAGCCGTGGCCGCCTTCGTCTTGCACTTTGGCGAGCAGAATTGCCTTGCGCTTGAGCGAGGGCGCGCGCGTGATCCAGTTGCCCTCGGGCAGCATGCCCACGATCTCGGAGTGCGCGTGCTGGCTGATCTGGCGCACGAGGGTCTTGCGGTAGTGCTCGGGCATCCAGTCTTTCGCCTCGATGAATTCGCCGGCGTCGATGCGCGCTTCGAAAGCGGCGTCACGGCGCTGCTCTTCGGCTGACTTGGCCGGTCCC
>JBEBHW010000054.1:0-11129 GCA_040081145.1 Burkholderiaceae bacterium | reverse complement strand
TCACCCTTTCGAAACTTTGCATTGAGGATAGTAATGAAGACGTCTGTACTGCTGGCCACCCTGGTTGCCGCCCTTGCCCTGGCCGCCTGCGGCAAGAAAGAAGAAGCCGCCGTCCCGGCACCCGCTGCCAAGGCGGCTGCCGCCGTGGCTTCGGCCGTCGCTCCGGTTGTCGCTGCTGCCGCTTCGGCAGCCGTTGACGCCGCAGCCAGTGGCGCTGCCGGGGCCGCTGGTGCTGCATCGGCCGCCATGGGCGCTGCGACTGACGCCGCCAAAGACATGGCCGGCAAAGCCGCCGACGCCGCCAAGGACGCGGCGACGAAGGCTGTCGACGCCGTCAAGAAGTAAATCGGTCCGCCGGTTCCAGAAAATGCCGCCTTCGGGCGGCTTTTTCATGGGCGCAGAGCCTCAGGCCATGCCCAACCAGCCAAATCCGAGCAGCGGGTCGGCGACGACGATTTCATCGGGCTCGGCGCCACAGACTTGCGCCAGCGCCTGCCGAGCCAGCGCCGGCCGGTTGTTGCGCTCGCTCAAGTGGGCGGCGATCAGATGCTGCAAGCGACCCGGCTGCAACGCAGCGAGGATTTGCGCGGCGACGTCGTTGGCCAGATGCCCGAGCCTGCCGCCGATGCGTGCCTTCAGCGACGTGGGATAGTTCGACTGCGCGAGCAGCGCGGCGTCGTGGTTGCATTCAAGCAGCAGCGCGTCGCAGTCGCGCAAATGTTCGAGCAAGTGCGGTGTGATCGAGCCGACGTCGGTCAACACGCCCAAGTGCGAGGCGCCGTCGCTGCAGCGCAGTTGCAGAGGCTCCAACGCGTCGTGCGGAACGGTGAACGGGCGCAGCTCGATGGCGCCGATGGCGATAGCCTCGCCGTCGCGCGCGAAGTTCGGCTCGCCTGTCGAACCCGCAAGCGCGGGTGCACCGATTGCGCGCCATGTGCCGCGGCTCATCCACAGCGGCACGCCGTGGCGCTGAGCAAGGGTGATTGCGCAACCGACGTGGTCGCCGTGTTCATGGGTCACGAAGACGGCGTCGATCTGCTGAATTTCCACACGAGCTCGGCCGAGCCGCGCCTCGAGCTCGCGCAAGGAAAAACCGCAGTCGATCAGGACCCGGGTCGGCGTGCTCCCGCCACGCGCTTCGACGAGCGTCGCGTTGCCGGTGCTGCCGCTGCCCAGGCTGCAAAAACGCATGCGCTGCGCCGCGAAGCCGAGTGGAGTGTGCGCGCTACTTCAGGTCTTCAACGAGCAGCGCGATGATGCGCTTGCCGGTGTCGCCGTTCTCCGGAGCGCCCAGCGTGTTCAACACCAGGACCCGGCTGCCGGTGCCCTCCGCCTTGATCGAGATGCGGTACTTCTTCGGCCCGGTGTCGCCCTTGTCCGCGCCGAACAGTTTGGCGAAGAACCCCGGCTCATCCTGGCCGGCGAACGCCGGGTCGACGTAGCGCACGAAGTAAAGACCTTGCGCGCGGTCTCGGTCTTCCACGGTGAAGCCTGCGCGGTCCAGCGCCAGCCCGACCCGGCGCCAGGCGCGCTCGAAGTTGTCGTCCACCTGCAGCGCTGCGGCGGGCTGACCTTCGACGACGCGGGCTCGCGCCGGGGCGGCCGCCGCCACGGGAGCGACAACCCCCGCCGCCTTGGCCTGCTCGTCGGTCAGGCCGAGTTTGACCATGAGGCGCGCGAGCATCGTCGCCTCGAGTTCGGGGTCGTTGGGGCGGCGCACCCACTGTGTGGATTCGAGCTGACGCCCGCTGTCGGTCTTGACCGACTCGAGCAGACCACGATGCGTGATGAAGACATCGGTGCCGGTTGCGCTGCGCTCGATCCGCGTCACGTATTTGTCGCGCTCGCCGCTCGAGTAGAGCGAGTCGATAAGGCGCCCCAGGGTGCGGCGCAAAAAGTCGTCGGGCAGCTTGGCGCGGTTTTCCGCCCAGTCGGTTTCCATCACGCCGAGAAGGGGCTGATCGTTCACCAGCGCCATGCCGTTGTCTTTCCAGAACGTTTGCAACAAGGGCCAGAGTTGATCCGCACCCAACGGCGTGCTGAGCCAGCGCTGCTGGCCATCTCGCTCGATGCGAACCTTGCCCAAGGACTGCGGTGCGATCAGAGTCGTTGGCGACGCGGTGCGGGGCGCCGTGCCGCCGGCTTGGAAGGCTGCGGCGCTGACCGCACCCGCCTGCGGTTGATAGCGCGAGTCGCGCGCGAGTTGCGTCAAATCGGGCGGCACGTCCAGCGGCACGGCCTTGGCGGGCGCGGTGCGGTAGTCGACGCGGTCGCCCGCGGCGAAATTTTCGATGGACGAACACGCGCTCAGGCTGAGCACGCCGGCCAAGGCAAGCGCGCCGGGCGCAACCAGACAATCAAGACGAATCACGGGCAATTTCTCCAGGGGTTTCGGGCGAGCCCGTCGGGCGCGCCCGATCCGGGTTCAAGCGGGCGCGGCGGGCGGCGCTCAGAGCAGTTCCGCCTCACGCAGCGCCGACTCGACGAGCGCTTGGCCCGCCGCCGACAGCGGCGTGATCGGAAGGCGCAACGCGCTGCCGCACAGGCCCAGGCGTGCCATGGCCCACTTGGTCGGTGCGGGGCTGGGTTCGACAAACAGGTTCTTGTGCAGGCCCAGCAGCTTGAATTGCATTGCCGCGGCTTCGCGCGCGCGCCCTTCGATGGCCGCCATGCAAAGCGCGTGCATCGCGCGCGGCGCGACGTTCGCTGTCACGCTGACGTTGCCGTGGCCGCCGAGCAGCATCAGCGCGACGGCGGTGCCGTCGTCGCCGGAATAAATCGAGAAGCCCTTGGGCGCGCCTTTGATCAACGCGCAGGCGCGTTCGATGTTGCCGCTGGCTTCCTTGACTCCGACGATTCCCGGCAGTTGCGCCAGGCGCAGCGTCGTCTCAGCCTGCATATCGGCGACGGTGCGACCCGGAACGTTGTACAGCACCATCGGAATGTCCACCGCTTCCGCGATCGCCTTGAAGTGCTGGTAGATGCCTTCCTGCGACGGCCGGTTGTAGTACGGCACGACGGACAGCGAACAATCGGCGCCGACCTTGCGCGCAAAGCGCGACAGCTCGATCGCCTCGGCGGTGGAATTCCCTCCCGTGCCGGCCATGATGGGGACGCGGCCTTTCGCGTGCTCGACGCTGACGCGGATGATCTCGCAGTGCTCGTCCACCGTGACGGTGGGCGATTCGCCAGTCGTGCCGACCACGCCGATGCAATCGGTTCCCTCGGCGATGTGCCAGTCGATGAGGCGGCGCAGCGCGGCGTAGTCGACGCTGCCGTCAGCCTGCATCGGCGTGACCATCGCGACGATGCTGCCTAGGATAGGTTTCATGGGCGTTCCTCTGAATCGGGCGATTTTACGGCGCGCTCGGGCGTTGGGCCTGCGTCGAGCCGGTAGCGGGCGGTTTGCGCAACCAGCGCGGCGGCGTTGACCGCCACGATGCGCTGCACGAAGCGCTCGGGCTGGCTCTCGAATCCATCTTCGAAAGCGACGATGCGCAAGCCCTTCGCTGCGCCCAGCAATTCGCCTGGGCGCAGCAAGAATGCCGGGTTCGACGGTTTGCCGAGGCTGCGCTGATCCAGGGTGAAGGTTTCGTAGATCAGCACACCACCGGGCGCGAGGCTGCCCACGATGCTAGGCAGCAGTTCGCGCCACAAGTAGTTCGTAACGACCACTGCATCAAAAGCGCGCCCGGGAAGCGGCCAAGGAGAGCCTTCGAGGTCGGCGACGATTCCCTCGGCGACGCTGCGCAATGCGCCGAGCGCTGCGGCGTCGCGGTCCACCGCAGTGACGCGGCAGCCCTGCTGCGCGAACCAGCGAACGTGTCGGCCACTGCCGCACGCCACGTCGAGAACGCTCGCGCCGCGCGCCACCAGGTGCGACCAGCGCTGAACCCAGGGTGAAACGGGAACCTCGGGGTGCGTCAAGACGAGGCTCGCGCAGTCAAAAGCAGTTCCACAACTGCTGCGCCAGCGTCATCGCCATGTCAGGCCGCAAGTACGCGAAGAACACGAGCAAGAGCACGGAGACGACAAGAACCCAGAGGGCGATGCGGCGCGGCGCCATCGTCAAGCTTCAGGCGGCAGCCGGCCGAACCAGCGTGTGCTCGCGGATCGGGAAGTGCACGACCGCGCCGAACACGCCCAGCGCGATCGCGATCCACCACACGATGTCATAACTGCCGGTGCTGTCGTAGAGCTTGCCGCCGAGCCACGCGCCCATGAAACTGCCGAGCTGGTGGCTGACAAAGACGAAGCCGCTGAGCATGGAGAGGTACTTGACGCCGAAGATCTGCGCCACCAGCGCGTTGGTCGGCGGAATCGTCGACAGCCAGAGCAAGCCCATCACAGCGGAGAAGATGTAGACGCTCCAGGGCGTCAGCGGCGCCATGATGAAGGCCAGGATGGCCACACCGCGCAGGCCGTAGATCACCGACAGGATGTAGCGCTTCGGAAAACGCCCTCCCAGCACGCCCGCCGTATAGGTGCCGAACACGTTGAACAGGCCGATGAGTGCCAGCGCCGTCGTCGCCACGTCGGGCGTCAAACCGTGGTCCTTGAGGTAACTCGGCATGTGCACGCCGATGAACACGACCTGAAAGCCGCAGACGAAATAACCCGCAGTGAGCAACTGGAAGCTCGGGTTGCCGAAGGCCTCACGCACCGCAGCGCCGACGCTCTGCTGGCTTGCGTGCGCCGGCGCATGGGCAGGCTCCTTCAGACCGATGGCCAGCGGCATGATGGCCAGCGCCATGCACGCCAGCACGAAGAGGGCAGTCTGCCAGCCCAAGCCGCCGATCAGCCAGTTCTCCACCGGCACCATCAGGAACTGGCCGAACGAGCCTGCGGCGGCAGTCACGCCCATGGCCCAGCTGCGCTTTTCCGGCGCAACGTTGCGCCCTATCACGCCATACACGACGGCGTAAGTCGTTCCCGATTGCGCCATTCCCAGGATCACGCCGGCGCTTCCCGTGAATGCCAGGCCGGATGTGGCCAAGCCCATCCACACCAGGCCCAGCGCATAGAGCAGGGCGCCAACAATGAGAATTCGATACGCGCCGAAGCGGTCTGCGAGCGCGCCCGCAAACGGCCCGGCGATTCCCCAGGCGAGGTTTTGCACGGCGATGGCGAACGCGAAGGTCTCGCGCGTCCAGCCGCGCTCCATCGTGATGGGCTGCAGCCACAAGCCGAAGCCGTGGCGAATGCCCATGGAGAGCGTGACGATGACGGCGCCGCACAGCAGCACCTGAGTCAGCGAAAGGGGGGTGCGGACGGATGAGGCGGCGGTGGCAGACATCGGCCCAATGTAACGGAGTCGATGCCACCCAGTGGCGACGCGCCGCGTTGGGCGTCGGCCGGGTAGGGTTTCATTCGGGGATCAGAAGCGCAGGCCAAACTTCATGCCATAGCTCGTCGCGTCGCCGGTCTTGTCGCCCTCGAACGCGAGATTCACGAGGCCCAGGCTCACGTTCACGCCGGCGAAAACGCGACCCTGGCTGAACGACTCGGTGGTCTGCGTCGCGCTGCCTTGAGCATCGCTCTTGGTGCGCACCGTGCCGATGCCGCCGTACGGCGTGAACATCGCAAAGCCCTTGGAGACCGAGACGTCGAAGCCCGTCGTGCCGAATTTGAGTTGATCGACGCCGCTCAGCCGCGTCATGCTCGCGCGCAACGCGACTGCGGGGACGAGCGTGCTGCCGGGCAACACAGCCCAGCGCAATTCGCCGCCGATCACGCGCACGTTGCTCGACGGGATGGTGGAGTAGGTCGCGCCGATGTCGATGTTCAGCGGCAAGCCTTTGTGAACGCGCAGTGTCGGCACCGGCAGGGTGGCCGGCACGCTGGCGCCGCCGGCGGCGGTTTGAAACGCGGCGCGGTTCTGCAGCTTGGTTCCGGTGACGGCGACGCCCACGTCAAAGCCGGTCACGCCGAGCGACTCCGATGGAATCAGCGGCTTGAACGACAACGCAGCGCCCAGGTCTTCCGACAGGCCGCGGAACTCGGCTTGCGTCAGCAGCTGCAGGGTGTTGATGTCGGCGGCGTTCGCCCCAGTGGCGCCGGCAAGGCCAGTGGCCAGCAAGAGGATGCGTAGCGTTGAGAAGCGGTGGTTCATGGTGCACGTCCTTGAGAAATGGATCGCGCGAGGGTACTGCGCCGACGCCTGCCCTCCAATCCGACACGCCGCATTTCGTGATCCCTGTCTCACTGCGCCAACGCATTGCGTCGAGGTGTAAGCGCTGGTGTGCGGCAGGGAGCGTGCGAGCCCTGCCTAGAATGCGCGCCCATGGCAAGCAAAGCGACCAACAACAATTACGGCGAAGCATCGATCCGCGTTCTCAAAGGCCTGGAGCCCGTGAAGCAGCGGCCCGGCATGTACACGCGCACCGAGAATCCCTTGCACATCGTGCAGGAAGTGATCGACAACGCCGCCGACGAGGCACTCGCCCAAGCGGGCCAACGCATCGACGTGACGCTGCACGACGACCGATCGGTGTCCGTGGAGGACGACGGCCGCGGCATCCCGTTCGGCATCCACCCGCAGGAAGGCGTGAGCGTCGTCGAAATCGTCTTCACGCGCCTGCACGCGGGCGGCAAGTTCGACAAGGGTGCCGGCAACGCCTACAGCTTTTCCGGCGGCTTGCACGGTGTGGGCGTGAGCGTGACGAATGCGCTGTCCAAGCGCCTCGAAGTCACAGTGTGGCGCGAAGGCCAGGTGGCGACGATTGGATTTGCGGGCGGCGACGTGATCGAGCCGCTCAAGACGCGCAAGGCCAGCGCTGCCGACAAGAAGAGCGGCACGCGCGTGCGCGTCTGGCCCGATCCGAAGTATTTCGAAAGCCCGGAACTGCCCGGGCCCGAGCTCATGCACCTGCTGCGCAGCAAGGCGGTGCTGATGCCCGGCGTCACCGTCACATTGGCCACGGAGAAGGGCGGCGAGCCGCAATCCTGGCTCTACCAAGGCGGCTTGCGCGACTACCTCATGCAAAGCCTCGCCGCCGATCCAGTGATTCCGCTGTTCGAAGGCGAACACTTCGCCGACGCCGGAGAGACGGAGAATTTTGCCGAAGGCGAAGGCGCGAGCTGGTGCGTCGCCTTCACGGAAGAGGGCACCGCGGTACGCGAAAGCTACGCGAACCTGATTCCCACGGTGGCCGGCGGAACCCATGAGTCGGGATTGAAAGACGGCATGTTCGGCGCGATCAAGGGTTTCATCGACATGCACAGCCTCTTGCCCAAGGGCGTGAAGCTGATGCCCGACGACGTGTTTTCGCGCGCGAGTTTTGTGCTCTCCGCCAAGGTGCTGGACCCGCAATTCCAGGGGCAGATCAAGGAGCGTTTGAACAGCCGCGACGCGCTGCGCCTGGTCTCGGCGTGCGTCAAGCCGCTGCTCGAGCTGTGGCTGAACCAGCACGTCGAGCACGGGCGCAAGCTCGCCGAGCTGGTCATCAAGCAGGCGCAAACGCGCCAGCGCGCGTCGCTCAAGGTCGAGAAGCGCAAGGGCTCCGGCGTGGCGGTTCTGCCCGGCAAACTCACCGATTGCGAAAGCCGCGATCTGCTGCAGAACGAAATCTTTCTTGTCGAAGGCGACTCGGCCGGCGGCAGCGCCAAGGCGGGACGGAACAAGGAGACGCAAGCCATCCTGCCGCTGCGCGGCAAGGTGCTCAACGCCTGGGAAGTCGAGCGCGACCGGCTCTTCGCGAACAACGAAATCCACGACATCGCGGTGGCCATCGGCGTGGACCCGCACGGGGCGAACGACGCCGCCGATCTGTCCGGCCTGCGCTACGGCAAGGTCTGCATCCTGAGCGACGCCGATGTCGACGGCTCGCACATCCAGGTGCTGCTGCTCACGCTGTTCTTTCGCCACTTCCCGAAGCTCATCGAGGCTGGCCGAATCTTTGTCGCCAAACCGCCGCTGTTTCGCATCGACGCGCCGGCGCGCGGCAAGAAGCCGGCGGCCAAGATCTACGCCCTGGATGAAGGCGAACTCGGCGCCACGCTCGACAAGCTGCGCAAGGAAGGCGCACGCGAAGACTCGTGGAGCATCAGCCGCTTCAAAGGCCTGGGCGAAATGAACGCCGAGCAGTTGTGGGACACGACGCTCAATCCCGAAACGCGGCGCCTGTTGCAGATCGAATTCGCGCGTCTCGGTTTCGCCGCAACGGGCGACTCGCTCACCAAATTGATGGGCAAGGGCGAGGCGCAGGCGCGCCGCGAGCTGATGGAGTTGCACGGCGACGATGTCGAGGTCGACGTTTGAGCGAGGTCAGCGTTCGCCTGCGGCCGACGATGCTGTCCGACCTGGACTTCGTCATCTCGGTCGAGCAAGACCCGTTGAACCGTCCCTTCATCACTCCGTGGAATCGGACCCAGCACGAAGGCGCGGTGCGCTTTCCCGACTTCCGCCACTTCATCGTCGAGGCCGGTGCCGACTATGCGGCAGCCGGCTTCGTGATCCTGCAAGGTTGCCGCAATCCGCATCGCTCCATCGAACTCAAGCGCATGGTGTTGCAGCCGGCGAGCCAGGGCCGCGGTGCGGGCCGGGCTTGTCTGAGGCTGCTCGCGCGCATGGCGTTTCACGACCTGGGCGCACACCGCTTCTGGCTCGACGTGAAGGCGCTCAACGTGCGCGCCCAGGCGCTGTACGGCAGCGAGGGCTTTGTCGAAGAAGGGCGCTTGCGCGAGTCGGTGCGAACCGATTCGGGGTATGACTCGTTGATCGTGATGGCGATGTTGGAGCAGGAGCATGCGGCGCTGAGGGAGGACCTGCGTCTCATGCCTCGGTGAAACCCTTGGCGCCACGTGCGGTGCCGAGCCGTATCATTCGCGGCGGCCTGTCAGGCGCTTCGCCCAGGGAGTGCGTCGGTATGCGAGTTGAATCGGCTTCGTTGAAAGGAACATGGCGCGAGGCGATGATTGGCGTGGTGCTCGCCGCGCTCGCCGGGTGCAACAACAGCCCGCATCCGAATGGTTCAGAGAGGACAAACACGTTGTTCTCGGCGTTCGCCGAGCGTTCGCCGCGCTACCTGGATCCCACGGCCTCGTATTCGAACAACGAGACACCAATCACCTATCAGGTCTACGAGCCGCTCTATGGCTATCACTACCTGAAGCGGCCCTACACACTGATCCCAAAGTTGGCCACCGAAGTGGTGACGCCACGCTACGTCGACAAGGATGGCAAGACGCTTCCCGCTGATGCGCCAGGCGAACAAATCGCCGAAAGCATCTACGACATCGAGATTCGGCGCGGCGTGCGCTACGCGCCGCACCCGGCGTTCGCGGTCGACGCGAAGGGCAAGTACCTGTACCACGAAATGAAGGTCGGTGAACTCGGCGATTGGCGCTCGCCGCTCCAGTTCCCCGCACAAGGCACCCGGGAAGTGCTCGCCGAAGACTTTGTCTACGCCCTCAAGCGCCACGCGACGACGCGAATCCAGGCCCCCGTCTACGCCACCTTTTCCGAATACGTGATCGGCCTGAAGGACTACGGCGAGCTGGTCCGCGCCGAAGACAAGAAGCTGCGCGCCCAACTCGACCCCGCCGATCTGGACAAGCCCTTCCTCGACTTCCGAAATTTTCCGCTTGCTGGCGTGACGGCACCCGGAAGCCACACTTTGAGGATGCGCCTGAAAGGCAAGTATCCGCAGTGGAAATACTGGTTGGCGATGCCGTTCACGGCGCCGGTGCCCTGGGAAGCGGACAAGTTCTACGCCCAGCCGGGCATGGCGCGCAATGGCTTGACGCTGAACGTCTGGCCGGTGGGCAGCGGGCCTTACATGCTGGTGGACTATGTGCAGGACCGGCGTCACGTGCTCGAGCGCAATCCGAACTTTCGCGGCGAAGCCTATCCCTGCGACGGCATGCCCGAAGACAAAGGCTTGGGCCTGCTTGACGATTGCGGCAAGACGATGCCGTTCATCGACAGGCTTGTTTTCAAGGCGGAGAAGGAACCCGTGCCGTTGAAAGCGAAGTTTGTGCAAGGCTACTTTGACGTGCCTGAAATCGAGCGCACCGAATACGGCATCGAGTACGGGCTCGACATGGCGGACTCCGAGCGTGTCAACAGGGACTACACCGAGAAGGGCTTCAAGCTTCCACGCACGGTCGACATCTCGAATTGGTATGTCGGGTTCAACTGGCTCGACCCCGTCGTCGGCAAAGGCGCCACGCCCCAGGAGCAGGCGAAGAACCGCAAGCTGCGCCAGGCGCTGTCGATCGCCATCGACTGGGAGGAGTACAGCCGCATCTTCCAGAAAAAGGGCGGTGAGTCGGCGATGGGGCCGCTGCCCGGCGGGCTGTTCGGCTCGCGCCACGGCACACCCGAGGGCGTGAACCCGATCACCCACCGCGTCGTCGAGGGCCGCGCCGTGCGCCGCCCGATCGAGGACGCCAAGCGCTTGCTCGCCGAAGCCGGCTATCCGGAGGGTCGTGAAGCGGTGAGCGGCAAGCCCCTGGTGCTGAACTACGACTATCAGCGCGCGCCGACGCCCGAGATCAAGGCCGAGCTCGATTGGATGGTCAAGCAGTACGGCAAGCTCGGGATTCAGCTCGAAATCCGCGCGACCGACTACAACCAATTTCAGGACAAGATGCGCAAGGGCAAGCAGCAGATCTTTTTCTGGGGATGGCTGGCCGACTATCCGGACGCCGAGAACTTCCTGTTCCTTCTTTACGGCCCGAATTCGAAGGCGAAGGCGGACGGCGAGAACACCGCCAACTACGAGAACGCGGAGTTCGACAAGCGCTACAAGCTTTTGCAGTTGATGGACGACGGACCAGCCAAGCAAAAGGTGATCGATGAGATGGTGACCATGGTCCAGCAAGACGCGGTCTGGTCGTTCGGCTACTTCCCATTCGCGTCGGGTGCGTACCAGTCGTGGCTGCACAACGGCAAGCCGACGATCATGATCCGCGACATGGCCAAGTACTACCGGCTCGACCCTGCACAGCGCGCCGCCAAGCTGGCGCAGTGGAACCAGCCGACGTGGTGGCCGCCGGTGGTGTTGACGGCTGGGGTGGTGATGCTTTTCGGGCTCGCGTGGCGCGCTTTCCGCCGCCGCGAACGCGTGAACGCTCGCGGCGAAATTCTCGTCTGACGCGCCACCGCTGCCGATGCTCAGCTACAT
>JBEBHW010000699.1:0-2526 GCA_040081145.1 Burkholderiaceae bacterium | reverse complement strand
GGCTGCAAACCGAGCGCGGCGTGCCGAACACGGCGATGGAACTCGCGTAGACGAAGCGCACGACCGGCCCGCCGCGCTCGGTTTGCAGCCGGCAGCGCTCTAACAGCGCCAGCGTCGCGTCCAGATTGACCCGTTTGCCGAGCGCAAAGTCGGCTTCGGCGCGGCCGCTGACGATGCCCGCGAGGTGGAACAGCCGGTGCACCGGGCGCTCGAACAGCTTGTCGATGAGCAGCGGGTCGGCGATGTCGCCGACGATGCATCCTGCAGGGTCGCCCTCGGGGCGCGTGAGATCGGTGGCGACCCACTCGTCGGCATCGCGTGCAATCGACGCGCTGCTGCGCAGTTCGCGGCACAAGCGCTGACCAATGAAACCGGCGGCCCCGGTGATCACGACGCGTTGCACAGCACTCATGGCGCGCAGTGTGCACGAAGCGGCGCGCGGCGCATCGCGCCGCGGCTGCGGCATGATGCGCCCCATGACTCCCTTGTCCATCCTCGACCTCGCCCCCATCGTCGAAGGCAGCGATGCCGTGCAGGCGCTGAAGAACAGCCTCGACCTCGCACAACACGCCGAAGCCTGGGGTTACCGCCGCTACTGGGTCGCCGAACACCACAACATGGACGGCGTGGCGAGTTCGGCGACTGCCGTGCTCGTCGGCCACATTGCAGGCGGAACGAAAACCATCCGCGTCGGCTCGGGCGGCGTGATGTTGCCCAACCACGCGCCGCTCGTCATCGCCGAACAGTTCGGCACGCTCGCGACGCTCTACCCGGACCGCATCGACCTCGGCCTCGGGCGCGCGCCAGGCACCGACCGGCTCACGATGCACGCACTGCGGCGCAGCCTCACGAGCAACGACGAAGAAGATTTTCCGCGCGACGTGCTCGAACTCCAGGCCTACCTCGGTGCGGGCAGCGCGGAGCAGCCGGTGCGCGCAATCCCGGGCATCGGCACCCACGTTCCCATCTGGCTGCTCGGCTCGAGCCTGTACAGCGCGCAGCTCGCCGCGTACCTCGGACTGCCGTTCGCCTTCGCGTCGCACTTTGCGCCCGACCTGCTGCTGCAGGCGCTGGAGGTGTACCGCGCCACGTATCGGCCCTCTGAGCGCTGGCCGAAATCGCACGCGATGGTTGGCGTGAACGTCGTCTGCGCCGACACCGACGAAGCCGCGGCGCGGGCATTCACGTCGATCCAGCAGCGCTTTCTGGGCATGCAGCGCGGTCGGCGCGGGCCGTTGCCCAAACCCATCGATCCGGCATCCATGGAAACCCTATGGTCGCCGCAAGAGAAGGCGGGCGTGCAGCGCATGCTCGCCGCAGCCGCAGTCGGGTCACCGACCAGCGTGAGGCAACAGCTTGACGCCATCATTGAGCAGACCGCTGCTGACGAGTTGATCGTCGCCGGAGCGATTCACAATCACGCGGCGCGCTTGCGGTCGTACGAGTTGCTCGCGAGGCTCTGAGGGGACCGCCGACTGAGTTCGTGCCGGTGGCGCACAGCAGTTGTTCGATTTTGTCCTTGCTCGTGAACTGGCATGCAGATTGCACGAACCCTTGCGCGGCCCTACCATCTTGGCGGCGGCTCTCGCCGCCCACGATTTCCACTACACAGGAGACCCACAGTGAACACCATTCCCACCCGCGCACCGACACGGCGAACTTGCGTGGTTGCCGCCGCGCTCGCGACCACTCTCGGCACCATCAGCCTGCCCAGCACAGCGCAGGCGTTGAAGGAAGTGAACTTCGTCGAAGCCGTCCACAACCTGGGTTACATCAACCTCTACGTCGGCCAGCACGCGAAGATTTTCGAGAAGCACGGCATCAAGCTCAACGTCAAGGCGGCCGGCGGCGACACCCAGGCGTTCGCCGCAGTGCTGGGCAAGTCGGCTCAGTTCGCGATCGGCGACGCGACGATGGTGCAGATGTCGCGCGAACAGGGCGGCCCCGGCATCGTCGTGGGCACCGTGGTGCAGCGCGCGCACTATTTCGGTGTGTCGAAGAATCAGCAGCCGATCAAGGACCCGAAAGGCTTCAAGGGCTTGACGATCGTCACTTCGCCCGAGCCGAACACCAACTTCTCGGTCACGAAGAAGATCCTCGAAGACAACGGCCTCAAGCCCAAGGTCGACACGAAGATCCTCGAAGTGAACCCGGGAACCGAAATCGCCGCGATGCTCGCCGGCCAGGCTGACATGGCCGTGGCCTACCAGCCCGGTGTCGCCAACGCGATGTCGCAAGGCGCCAAGGTCGTGTTCGACTTCGCGAGCTACATGGGCCCCTTCTGCAACACCGGCATCATGGTGCTGCCCGATTACGCAAAAGCGAACCCGGACATCGTGCAGGCGCTCGTCAGCGCGTTCGAAGAAGCGTCGCGCCTGACCTACGCCAAGCCGGCTTACGCGAAGGAAGTGGCGCGCAAGGAGTTCCCGGACCTGCCCGCTGCCGTGGTCGACAAGGCGATCGACATGCAGCTCGAGTTCAAGATCCCCGCGCAATCGGTGAAGACCGATCCGAAGCAGTGGGAAA
>JBEBHW010000698.1:0-2528 GCA_040081145.1 Burkholderiaceae bacterium | reverse complement strand
GATCCAGGCGAAGGGCATCGTGCCCGACGTGATGCTCGACGAAACCTCGGAAGGCAATCTGTTCGCGTCGCTGCGCGTGCGTGAAGCCGACCTGGAAAAACACTTGCAGAGCGGCCAAGGCGCTGAGGTGAAGGATGAGGCGCGGGAGAAAGCCCGCGAGGAAGCGCGCAAGAAACTCGAAGACGAAAACACCAAGCGCGCGGCAACGCCGCCCAAACCCCTGCCGGAATTCGGCAGCGCCGAAGACTTTCAGCTCACGCAGGCGCTGAACCGCCTCAAGGGCAAGCCGGTGCTGGTGAGCAAGACCGCGATCGAGCGCAAGGCCGAAGCCAACACGAACTGACAAGGCCCCGCGCCACCCAAGAAAACGCCCGCAGCCGCGGGCGTTTCCACGTCCGCCGTCACTTTGGCTATCCTCTGCGCATGGACGACGACCAGCTGCTGCGCTATTCGCGCCACATCCTGCTGAACGAGTTGGGAATCGAGGGTCAACAGCGACTCCTGGCGTCGCATGCGCTCGTGATCGGCGTCGGCGGCTTGGGCTCGCCGGTGGCGCTGTACCTGGGCACGGCAGGCGTGGGCCACATCACGATCGTCGACGACGACACGGTGGACCTGACGAATTTGCAGCGCCAGATCGCCCACAACCTGGCGCGCGTGGGCCAGCCGAAGGCGACCTCTGCCGCGCAGACGATTCATGCGATCAACCCACAGGTCCGCGTGACTGCCTTGCAAGAACGCGCCGACGCGCAGCGCCTCGCGCAGTTGCTGGTCGATGTCGACGTGGTTCTCGATTGCAGCGACAACTTCGCGACGCGCCACGCCGTCAACGCCGCCTGCGTCGCGCAAGGCGTTGCGTTGGTGTCGGGCGCAGCGATCGGCTTTGACGGCCAGATTTCGGTGTACGACACGCGCGGCGAGCTTCACCCGTGCTACGCCTGCATCTTCCCGCCGGACGCGACGTTCGAAGAAACGCGCTGCGCGACCATGGGCGTGTTTGCGCCGCTCGTGGGAATCATCGGCACGATGCAAGCGGCCGAAGCGCTCAAGTTGCTGGCGGGCGTCGGTGCGTCGCTCGCTGGGCGCCTACAGATGCTCGACGCGCGCACCATGGAGTGGACGGAAATCCGCTTGAAGCGCGACCCGGCATGCCCGGTATGCCGCACGCGAGCGCCGTGCGCCAACGGTTAAGCTGCGAAGATGGACAAACGCACTGACCTGACCGCCCGCAATTTCCCCAGCGCCCTGGAAGACGCCAAGGCGCTCGAGGCGCCATCGCGCTACACCGGGCCTGAAAGCGCATATCGCCTGGCCTTCTCCGACAACGCCTTCTTGCTGCGCGAAGAGTTGCGCCCGGTGCGCATGCAACTCGAACTGCTCAAGCCCGAGATGGTGCAGCTCGAGCACGACATCCGGTCCACCATCGTGATTTTCGGCAGCGCGCGCATCGCGCCGCCCGATGTGGCAGCGCGCGAGCTGACGGCGGCTCAGGCCGGCACCGACGTTGCTGCGCTGCGCCGCGCCGAGATGAAGGTGCTCATGTCGCGCTACTACGAAGAGGCGCAGCGCTTTGCCGCGCTCGTCACGACGCGCTCGCGCGACCTGGAGACGCCGATCTACGTCGTCACGGGTGGCGGCCCGGGCATCATGGAAGCGGGCAATCGCGGCGCGTTCGAAGTGGGCGGCAAGAGCATCGGTCTGAATATCGTGCTGCCCATGGAGCAGGCGCCCAACGACTACATCACGCCCGAGCTGTGCTTCCAGTTCCACTACTTTGCGCTGCGCAAGATGCACTTCCTGATGCGCAGCATCGCCCTGGTGTGCTTTCCCGGGGGTTTCGGCACGCTCGACGAGCTCTTCGAGACCATGACGCTGATCCAGACCGGCAAGTGCCGGCGCCGCCCGATCCTGCTGTTCGGGCGCGAGTTCTGGACGAGCCTGATCAACTTTGATCTGCTCATCGAAACCGGCATGATCGGCGCCGAAGACAAGAACCTGTTTCACTTCGTCGAGAGCGCCGAAGAAGCGTGGGGCTGCCTGGAGGCCGAATACGGCTTCGACCTGCCGCAGACGCAGACGGGTGAATTTGCCGTGGACATATGACACGCAAAGTCAGCCTGATCGGTGCACCCACCGACATCGGGGCGGGCACGCGAGGGGCGAGCATGGGGCCTGAAGCCCTGCGCGTGGCCGGCATCGTTGCGGTGCTGGCGCGCCGCGGCCTGGATGTCGCGGACCGGGGCAATCTCGTGGGTCCGGCGAATCCGTGGCAGGCCCCGCTCAACGGCTATCGGCATTTGGCCGAAGCCGTGCAGTGGAACCAGACCGTCCACGACGCCGTCTACAGCGAACTGCGCAGCGCCCGGCTGCCGATCCTGCTGGGCGGCGACCACTGCCTCGCAATCGGCTCGATCGGCGCCGTCGCACGCCACTGCCGCGAAGCGAACAAGAAGCTGCGCGTCCTGTGGCTCGACGCCCACGCCGACTTCAATACGAACACCTTGACGCCCAGCGGCAACTTGCACGGC
>JBEBHW010000697.1:0-2530 GCA_040081145.1 Burkholderiaceae bacterium | reverse complement strand
GTGTACTCCTTGACCGTGCGCAGCACGGCGGTCGTGCCGGTGATCTCGGTGACCTTGACGTAGAGCGGTGCGGCGCCCGGCGCCTCGAGGTAAGCGAACTGGTTGATCAGCAGGCCGGGCACGAGCGGGCCGGCGATGCGGTAGCAGGTGGTCCCGCCCTGGTTCCAGCTCTCCATCGTCTTGCCGTGGCGCTCCCAGAAGTCTGCGGGCAGGGGCAAGACGCCGGTGTACAGGAGGTCGCCGTCTTCGAGCGCCTTGTCGTTGAAGTAGTCTTCGGCGGGCAAGCCCAACGCGCGCGCCTTGATGCGCATGTTGATGTCTTTGGAGACGAGCACGACGTCGCGGTCCGGGTGCAACTCGCGCAACGCCTGCACGACGCCCAGGATCTGGTTGTCGGCCTTGCCCGGGGGCAGGCCGGCCGGCAGGTTGACATTGAGCGCCTGGGTCTGAAAGAACAGCCGCCCCGACGCTTCCCGCCGCCCGGTGCGGTTCAGCAGCACGCCGTCGGCCATCGCCGAGGTGTCGCGTGACGCGTTCGTCGCCGCCAAGGCGTCGAGGTCGCGACTCACCTGGCGCACGTTGCGCGCCACTTCCGTCATGCCCTTCTTGTGACCGTCGAGCTCTTCGAGCGTGATCATCGGCAAATAGATGTCGTGCTCTTCGAAGCGGAACAGCGACGTCGGGTCGTGCATCAGGACGTTGGTGTCCAGCACGAACAATTTGGCCGGGCCGGTGCTGCGCGGCTTTTTCGCGCGCGGCTCGGGCGCGCGGTAGGCCGCGGCTTCGGTCTTAGGGGGCTTGAGTGCGACGGCGCTTGCCGCTGCGTCGCCATCGTACAAATTCATGACCGCAGGCGCGGGGTCGCTGGGCAGCCGCGTTTTCTGCGGCCGGGCCGCCGGCCGAGGGGCCGATTGCGAATCGTAGTCAGCAGGGCTCAGCAGCGAGCCGCGCTTGGCAGGGGGCTTGGGCAGTGGCATGGGTCGCAAACAATAAGCAAAAAAGCCGCACAGTCGCCTGTGCGGCTTGGGAGCGAGCTACCGGGCTCGGGGGCATGAATTCATTATGCACAGATCGCCGATGCTCTCGAACTGCGTCACCCTGTAGGGGTGGGCAGGCGTGCAAAGTAGGCAATACGAAATGCGAGCGCCGTGAGCGGCGCCTGCTTCAGCCGGTCTTCTTCAGCGATTTCACCGCCTTGAGCACGTCGTCGACATGGCCGGCGACCTTCAGGCCGCGCCACTCGGCGCTCAGCACACCGTTCGTGTCGATGAGGAACGTGCTGCGTTCGATGCCTTTGACCTTCTTGCCGTACATGATCTTGTTCTTCACGACGCCAAACATGTGGCACAGCTTTTCTTCGGTGTCGGCGATCAGCTCGAAGGGCAACTCCAGCCCCTGTTTAAACTTGTCGTGCGACGCCATGTTGTCGCGCGACACGCCGAACACGACGGCGCCGGCCTTGGTGAACTCTTTGTGGTGGTCGCGGAACTGCATCGCTTCCGTCGTGCACCCGGGCGTATTGTCTTTGGGGTAGAAATACAGAATCACCATGCGCCCGATATACGCCGCCGGTGTGAACTTCACTCCTCCGGTGGCAAACGCTTCAAATTCCGGGAGGGCTTTGTTCAGGGCTGGCGTCATGGATTCTGGCGCAGTGGCGCGCACGGGCAGGCTAGCCCCAAATTATAAGGGCTGTGTCGCTCGCGCCGATTCCAGCGCAGACTCAGGGCGCTTGTGCGGCCGTGTTCTCGAACAGCAACGCGGCCACCACCGCACGGCCTTCGCCGAGCAAAACGTTGTAGGTGCGGCACGCCGCGGCGGTGTCCATCGTCTCGACGCCGATGCGCCGATCGATCAGCGGCCGCAGCAGCGCCGCAGCAGGAAAGCGCAGACGCGCGCCGCTGCCGAAGATGACGAGTTCGGGGGCGAGGTCGGCGATTTGAGCGAAGTGCTCCTCGCGCAGCGCGTCGAAGCGCTCCACCGGCCATGCGCTCACCGCGCCTTGCCAAGGAATCACGCAGCTGCTGCGGCGCTCCGTGCCGTTGACGATCACGCCGCCCGGCCCATGGCGCGAGATGGCGTTGGGCCCGTCAGGGCGGTCGGCGTGAAGTTTCATGCGGGCCTGGGTGCAGTGGACAAAAGAAGCGCTGTGCGAAAATTCTATGCGTTGCTTTGCACAAGACACGCCCCAGGAGCTCCTTTGCTGAAACCCGTCTTCAAATCGAGCAAGCTTGCCAACGTGTGCTACGACATTCGGGGCCCGGTTTTGGAAAAAGCCCGGCAAATGGAGGACGAGGGCCACAAGATCATCAAGTTGAACATCGGCAACATCGCCGCGTTCGGCCTGGAGCCGCCCGAAGAAATCGTGCAGGACATGATCCGCAACATGCCGCACAGCGCGGGCTATACCGACAGCAAGGGCCTGTTCGCGCCGCGCCGCGCGATCGTGCACTACACGCAGGAAAAACACATTCGTGGAGTCACGGTGGACGACGTGACGCTGGGCAACGGCGCCTCGGAGCTCATCACG
>JBEBHW010000696.1:0-2545 GCA_040081145.1 Burkholderiaceae bacterium | reverse complement strand
TGACGCGTGAGCGCGACAAAACCGGCCTTCTCCTCGTAGAAATGCGTGCTGCCAGAGTGAAAACTGCTTTGCAATGCTGCATTCACGCAGTACCATTCGCACCGCACGGTGCTATGGAGAAATGAGAACCCATGCGGCTCTCGCCCAACCCGAGCACATCAACAACCTACTTGATGGAGTGAATTGAAATGGCAACTGCGAAGAAGGCTGCAAAGAAAGTGGCAGCAAAGAAGGCTCCGGCCAAGAAGGCGGCAGCGAAGAAGGCCCCGGCCAAGAAGGCGGCAGCGAAGAAGGCCCCGGCCAAAAAAGCTGCTCCCGCGAAGAAGGCGGCAGCGAAGAAGGCCCCGGCCAAAAAGCGCACCCCCAACGCGGCCTTCATGAAGCCCATGACGCCCAGCGCGTCGCTCGCTGCGGTCATCGGTGGGAACCCGATGCCCCGCACCGAAGTGACGAAGAAGGTGTGGGACTACATCAAGAAAAATGGCCTGCAAGACTCGGCCAAGCGCACCATGATCAATGCCGACGCCAAGCTGAAGGAAATCTTCAAGAAGGCGCAAGTCTCGATGTTCGAGATGACGAAGCTGATCAACGGGCACCTCAAGTAAGCCGCAAGGCTCTGAGACCCTGCAAGCCGGCGCCTGACGCCGGCTTTTTTCCGTCTGCGAAAGCGCGCCTCCAAGCCGGCCGAGCCGGCCGCCCCCCAGCGGAATGAGCAAAGTGGCAAAGCCACATTTGCTCATGAGCGCAGTGCCAGCCGAATTCAGCGCGGTGGCGCCACGCCGAACAGCGACGCGCCGTTCTCCCAGGCGATGCGTTGCGCCGTGGCAGGGTCAAGGTCGCCGAGCCACTCGCGCGCCTCTTGCATCAACCCTTCATAGCCCTGCCAGCGCTGGTTCACCCAGGTGTCGGAGCCGACCATGAAACGCGTCGGGAATTCGCCGAGCAGCGCTTTCCATTCGGCGCTGAGCCGCCCGGCGCCTTCCGTCAAACCGGGCCGGTACGAGAGCTCACCCATCAGCAGCGGGTAGCGGCGCAGCAATTCGCGCAGGCGCGCCACGGGCGCGCCGCCGATGCTGCTGTGCGCCCAGATGAGCCGCGCCTTGGGCGCATGCGCCATCAGCAGGTCGATCGCCCCGTCGTCCACATGCGCCAGCACGGCCAGGCCCTTGTCTTGCGCGAGCTGCATCAGCTTGCGTGCCACCGCGCCGTTCGCGTTGGCGCTGTCGTACAGGTGAAATTCGCCCAGGCCTCGGTACGGCCCGGCCGGTGTGCCGGCAGCGAGTTCGGCAAGCACCATCTGGTAAATCGTCTCGTCCTGGAACCAGCCGTTGTAGTCGGCGCGGTTTCGATAGAGGCGAACGAAGGGCACGACGGTCACGCCCGCCGCCTGGGTCTGGGCGCGCGCGGCGGCGAGCGTCTTCGTGCCGTCGTTGGGCCGGCTGTTCGCGACGATCGCGCGCACGCCACTGCGCTGCATGCGCGCGAGCGCGTCGGCCAGCGGATGCGCCGACTGCCAGGCCTCTTCGTTGTAGTGCAAGTGGGCGTCGAAGAGCGGCCCGCGGTAGGGCTCGGCAGCCATGGCAATGGCCGTCGCCGCGAACAGTGCGGGGCCAAGAATCGAACCTGCGAGCGTCATCGGCGTGCCCCTCTTGGCGTGTTCAGGTCAACCCAGGTGTTCGCGCAAGAACGCGAGCGTGCGCTGGCGCGCCAAGGTGGCGCTGGCGGCGTCGTAGGAGCCGCGCTGGTCGCAATTGAAGCCGTGCCCGGCCGCATACACCTGCACCGTGATGCCGGGGTGGGCGCGGCGCAGCATTTCCACTCCGGCCATCGGGATCAGCGTGTCGCTCTCGCCGAAATGCGCCAGCACCGGGCAGCGCGGGCTGCGCGCCGCATGGTCGGGGACGCCGCCGCCGTAATACGGCACGCTGGCGGCGAGCGATTCGATTTCGCACGCCGCGAGCCAGCTCAGCAGGCCGCCCCAGCAGTAGCCGACGATGCCGATCCGCGCGGTGGGCCCGAGGCGCGTTTGCAGCAGCTTGACCGCGCAGCGAATGTCGAGCATCGCCTTGTCTGCCGTGCACGCCTCCTTCAGCGCCCTGCCTCGCTGGATGTCGTCAGGCGTATAGCCGATTTCGATACCGCGTTCGACCCGATCGAACAGCGCCGGCGCAATCGCCAGATACCCGTCCGCGGCAAATCCATCGGCAACGGCACGGATGTGCGAGTTCACGCCAAAGATTTCCTGGACGACGATCAACCCGCCGCGCGCAATCGACGCGGGTTGCGCCAAGTAGGCCGCGAGGCGGTGGCCGTCGGCAGCGGTCAGTTCGAGTTGCTCGTTCATGGTGGTGAACTTTCAGCCGCGCGCCAGGCGGCGTTGCACGAACTCCAGGCGATCCTGGCCCCAGAAAATCTCGCCGTCGATGACGTAGCTCGGGGCGCCGAAGACGCCGGTCTCGATCGCCGACTGGGTGTTCGCGTCGTAGCGCGCTTGCACGCTCGCCTCCTGCGAGTCATCGAGCCGACGCGCGGGCAGCTTGCACGC
>JBEBHW010000695.1:0-2553 GCA_040081145.1 Burkholderiaceae bacterium | reverse complement strand
CCGGCGAGTTGCAGGTCGTCCAGTCCTGGCGGCACCGGGTAGGCGAGCAACTCGTCGCACAGGGCGGCCAGAGTCGAGTCGCCGCTGGCGCGCACTTGATGGCGCAGTCGGTCGAACAGATGCGCCCGCCACTGCCCAAGGTTCAAGATGTTCGGCGCAAGGCCATCTGGATGCAGGCTCAGACGCAGCACATTGATCGGCGGCTTGAGCAATGCGGCGTCGATGTTGGCCAGCAGCTGCGGCACCACACGATTGTGCGCGACCATGTTCCAGTGCCGGTCCACCGCCAGGGCCGGCGATGGCGCGTGGCTCGCGAGCACCAGGTCGATGGCTTGGCGCGCCGCGGCCAGCGCGGGGTCATCCAGTGCACGTTCGCGGTACATCGGCGCGTAGCCCGCCGCCATCAGCATGGCATTGCGCTCGCGCAGGGGAATTTCCAGCCGGTCCGACAGGCGCAGCACGACCTCACGGCTGGGCAGCGAACGGCCGGTCTCGACAAAGCTCAGATGCCGCGTCGAGATATCGGCCTGCGCCGACAGTTCCAGTTGGCTCAGTCGCCGGTGCTGCCGCCAGTGGCGCAAGTGTTCGCCGAAGTGTCTTTGCGCTGCGGGTGCGTTTCTGGTTGGGGCGGTGTCCATCGCTGTCCTGAGGTGGGGTGGCGCAGCAGGTGCCAACCTGCCGTGCCCCTGACTTTGCCTCAAGCCTTGAAAGGGTTCACGGTGACGAACCACAGCGCGATGCCGGTGGCGATGATGAAGGCCCCGTCGGCCACGCCCACGAGCATGAAGAACTTGGTCTGCAGTTCCGGGATCATCTCGGGCTGGCGCGCCGCCGACTCCATGAACTTCGAACCGATGATGCCGATGCCGATGCACGAGCCCATCGCGCCCAGGCCGATCAATAACGCTGTGGCCAGCGGCAGGATGTCGGAGGCGGTCATGGCAAGGGTCTCCAAACTTGCGTTACGCGGAGTGCGACGCGGTGTGCTCAATGTCGCTTCGCCGTTGAATGCTGTCGATTACCTCGCAGGTAACGGTCAGCCGCCGCTGTAAGACCTGCGATGGGCGCGCGCCGTCCAGGGTGCATTGCATGCACAGCGCGGCGCGGTCGCGACACAGGTGACCGGCGTAAGATGCACTTCCCCATGCGCGCAGCCCACCCGATCGCAGCAGCCCATCGCAGCCTGACCTGGCTGGTCTGGCTGGCGTTGCTGTTGCCCGTCGCCCAGTCTGGGGCGATCTGGCACGCCTACTCGCACTCGCCGCTCGAGGCCGGCGGCTTCGAAGACGACAAAGGCGACAAAGGCGCGCCTGCTGCTGCGCCATGCGACCTGTGCCTGACGGCGTCGGGCGTCAGCGGCGGCGCCTTGCCGGCTGCGACGACTGAGGCTGCAGTCTCTGCGGCTCGCCACGCGGTGCCGCCTGCGCCCTTGTTCGGCACCTGGCTGGCGCCGCTCGCGCTGGCCTACCTGAGCCGCGCTCCTCCTCCCGCTCTGCGCTGATCGTCGATTGCCGCGCCCACCCGCGTAGACCGCGGGTGGGCGGCGTCCACTGTCCTCGTCATTGCCTGGAGCGAACTTCCATGAATCCGTTTTTGCCTGCGAGCCTCGCGCTCGTCCTGGCCGCGCCGTTGAGTGCGCAGGCCCAATCCACTTCTGACACCAAGTCCACCCTGCCGCCCGCGGCCGGTGCGAACGCCTTCAACCCCGCGATTTCGTTGATCCTCTCGGGCCTGTACACACGCACCTCGCAGGACCCTGCGCGATACGCGATCACCGGCTTTCAGTTGCCGACCGGCGCTGAGGTGGGCCCCGGCACCCGGGGCTTCAGCCTGGCCGAGTCCGAACTCGGCATCTCCGCAAACGTCGATCCATGGTGGCGCGGCGCCGCGCACATTGCATTGCATGGCGACGACAGCGTCTCGATCGAAGAGGCTTATGTGCAGACGACCTCGATCGGCCACGGCGTGTCGGTCAAGGCCGGGCGTTTCTTCTCGGGGGTGGGCTACCTCAACGGCCAGCATGCCCACGTGTGGGACTTCGTCGACAACCCGCTGGCCTACCAGGCCATGCTCGGCACGCAGTACGGCGACGACGGCGTGCAGGTGACGTGGCTTGCACCGACCGATTTGTTCATCGAACTGGGCGCGCAGGCCGGCCGGGGCCGCAGCTTCCCCGGTGGCGACAACTCGCGCAACGGTGCCGGCATGACGGCGCTGATGGCACATGCGGGCGGTGACGTCGGCGCGAGTCACAGCTGGCGCGCCGGCGTGTCGGCTCTGAACGCCAAGGCCAATGACCAGGGCCTGCAAGGCCAAGACGCAGCCGGCAGCCCGGTGGCCAACACCTTCAGCGGCAGCACGCGCGTGTGGGTGGTCGACGCCATCTGGAAGTGGGCGCCGCAGGGCAACGCCACGCGCACGAGCTTCAAGCTGCAAGGCGAATTCTTGCGCAGCACACGCCGCGGCGAACTCATCTACGACGTGGCCAATACCGGCAGTGCCGGCGCCTATCGCGCGGTGCAATCGGGGGGCTATGTGCAGGGGGTTTACCAG
>JBEBHW010000694.1:0-2554 GCA_040081145.1 Burkholderiaceae bacterium | reverse complement strand
GACGACGTCGCACGGTGCCAGCTGGCCAGGGCTCGCCGCGGTGGCGGCTGGGCTCGCGCTCGGCGGATACTGGGCGCTGCGGCGCCGGCGCCGGGAGCCGCGCCGCTGATGAAGAAGCGCTTGCCCAACCCGGCGCCGAACGGGTACCCTTGGCGCGTCCCGAACGGACGACAGCGCATTGCGCAATGGCCCCAAGGTTGAAGGAGATCGACATGAACGCTTGGCTGAAACTCACTCTTCTCGGCGTCGCCTTGCTTGCCGCCGGCAGCGCTGCGGCGCAGGTCTCGATCGGCCAGCCAGCGCCATCGTTTGCCCTGACCGATACGCAAGGCCGCGCCGTGAAACTTGCCGACTTCAAGGGCAAGCTGGTCGTTCTCGAATGGGTCAACCCCGGCTGCCCGTATGTGCAAAAGCACTACAACAGCGGCAACCTGCCGGCCACGCAAAGGGCCGCACGCGCCAAAGACGTCGTCTGGCTCTCGATCAACTCCACTGCCACCGACCACCATGACTACCGCAAGCCCGACGAATTGTCCGCCTGGCTCAAGTCGAAGGATTCAGCGATGACGGCAACGCTGCTGGACGCGGACGGCAAGGTCGGCCGCGCCTACGGAGCGCGCACCACACCGCACATGTACCTGATCGATGCGCAAGGCAAGCTCGTCTACGCTGGTGCGATCGACAGCATTCCGAGCGCGAACGCCGCCGACATCAAAACCGCGACGAACTACGTGAACCAGGCGCTTGGTGAGGCACTCGCCGGAAAAGCCGTGAGCAAGCCGACGTCGCAGGCCTACGGCTGCTCGATCAAGTATGCGAATGCGGGTTGAATCGGCCGAGCGCAACAAGCATCATCGATGAACCGCGAACAAAACGAACTCATCACGCGCATCGGCCCGGGAACGCCTTGCGGCGCGCTGCAGCGCCAGTATTGGCAACCCGCCGCACTCGTCGATGAATTCGACGAACGCCTCGTGCCGGCGATGGCGCATCGCCCCGTCAAGGCGGTGCGCCTGCTCGGCCAAGACTTCGTGCTGTTTCGCGACGGCGCAGGCCGCTGGGGAATGCTGGACCGCGACTGCCCGCACCGCGGCGCCGACCTGGCGTTCGCGCGCCACGAGCCCGAGGGAATTCGCTGCCCGTTCCACGGCTGGAAGTTTGCGGTCGACGGGCAGTGCCTGGAAACCCCCGCCGAAGGCGCCGGCTCGACGCTTTGCCAGCGCGTGCGCCAGCGCAGCTACCCCGTGATGGAGCAATCGGGCGTTCTCTTCGCGTGGCTCGGTGAGTCCGGCAGCGCGCCACCGGCCTTGCCGAATTTCGATTGTTTCGCCGCGCCCTCGAGCCACAACTTCGCGTTCAAGGGATTGTGGAACTGCAATTGGCTGCAGGCCTTCGAGGTGGGAATCGACCCGGCGCACCCGTCGTTCCTGCACCGCTACCTGCAAGACGAATCGCTCGACGCTGCGTATGGCCGCCAGTTCCGCGCCGCCAGTGTGGGCGACGTGGCAGGCGAGCGCTGGCCGATGACGCGCGTGATGCGCGAGTTTTGCTCGCCCGAGATCCGCCACGAGCAAGTTGCCGAGGGCTTGACGCGGCTGACGACGCTGCGCGTCATGTCGGACGCGCTGACGCATGTGCGCATCACGCACGCGGCGTTCCCCGCGACCTTCGTGATCCCGCTGTCGGAGAGCATCACGATCACCCAACTCCACGTTCCCGTGGACGACACGCACACCTACTGGTATTCGTTCTTCACGAGTTTCGACGCGCCGCTGGACAAGGCCGAGATGCGCCGTCAACGCCTGCAAGGCGTGAGCCTGCCCGACTACCTGCCGCTGAAGGGCGCGCACAACCAGTGGGGTTTCGACCCCGAAGAACAGCGCACGCGCACCTTCCTCGGCATGGGCGAGAACGACATCAACCTGCACGACCAATGGGCGGTGGAAAGCATGGGCGCGATCGCGGACCGCACGCGCGAGCACTTGGGCACGAGCGACAAGGTCATCATGAGCAACCGCCGCATGCTCCTGCAGGCGATCGAGACGGTGCGCGCCGGCGGGCGCCCGCCGATGGCGCTGACGCGCGACGCTGCGGCGCAACTCATTGGACCCGACACGATCGATTGCATCGCGCCGGCGCAAGATTGGCAGGCGTATTGGGTCACTGCCGCGGCGGCCAAGCGCGCCGGCGCACCCTGGTTGCGCGGCGCAGCGCCCACGCCCACGCCGGCGCCGCGCTCCGAGGCCGACGCGTGACGCACTTCGCGCGCGCCTGCGGCGTGCACGACGCGCCGCGCGCCGCGGCGTGCGAAACGGCGGTGCGCAAACTGCGCGAGTCAGGCGTGCAGCAGGTGCGCATCGGCTGGTGCGACATGCACGGCGTGCTGCGCGGCAAGACGCTCATGCCGGCGGCTGCGGCACACGCCCTGATGGACGGCGTGGGCATGGTCAGCACGATCCTGCTCAAGGACACCTCGGACCGCACGGCGTACAAGGTGTTCGAGCCCGGCGCGCTGGATGAGCTTCCGGGCTTTGGCCAGGCGAACAACCTGATG
>JBEBHW010000693.1:0-2555 GCA_040081145.1 Burkholderiaceae bacterium | reverse complement strand
GCCGCCCGGAGCAAACGGCACGAGCAGCGTGATCGGCCGATTCGGGAATTTCACTTGTGCCCGCGCGCCGCCCGCCAGCGCCATGGCGCACGGCGCCAACAGCAGCGCGCGGCGCACTGTCCGATGCGCAGGCGCGAGGTGACATCGATTCGGCATGCGTGCCTGCGTCGCGATCGGTCAACGGGTGATTCGTTAGAAATCTTCGGTGTCGATTTCCGCCTGCGACGCCGCGTTGTAGCGCGCGCCGACCACCGTCTGCGAGTTGATCAAGGCGTCGAGCCGCGCCAGCGTCGCGGCCGGCAGAACCACTTCCGTTGCGCCGAGGTTTTCTTCGAGGTGCGAGAGGCTCGTCGTTCCCGGAATCGGCAGCACGTGCTCGCCTTGCGCGAGCAGCCACGCGAGCGCGAGTTGCGCCATCGTCCACCCCACCTCACGCGCCAGCGTCTCGAAGCCGCGCAACAGCGCGAGATTGGCCGCGTAGTTCGCCGGCTCGAAGCGCGGCATGCCGCGACGGATGTCTTTGGCGGCGAGGCCACTCACATCGCGCAAGGTGCCGGTCAGGTAGCCGCGCGCGACCGGGCTGAACGCAACAAACGCCGCGCCGATTTCGCGGCACGCCGCGAGCACGCCGATCTCGACGTTGCGGCTCCACAGCGAATATTCCGACTGCACCGCGGCGATCGGATGCACCGCGTGGGCGCGGCGCAATGTGGCGGCAGAGACTTCCGACAGCCCGAGCGCGCCAATCTTGCCGCGCTCGCGCAGGCGCGACATCTCGCCCACCGAGTCTTCGATCGGCACGCGTTTGTCCCAGCGGTGCAGGTAGTACAGGTCAATGTGGTCGGTCTGCAAGCGCCTCAGGCTGTCGTCGCAATTGCGGCGTATCGCTTCGGGGCGGCCGTCGATGACGCGCCGCATCCCGTCGTCGAACATCACGCCGGCCATGCCGCCTTTGCTGGCCAGCGTGATTTTCCCGCGGTGCGACGCGAGCGTCTTGCCGAGCAGCGTCTCGTTCGCGCCGAAGCCGTACAGCGCCGCAGTGTCGAACAGCGTCACGCCCAGGTCCAGCGCGCGCAGCAGCAGCCGCTGCGCCACCTCGGGCGGAGGCGGCGCGCCGTAAGCGTGGCTCAGGTTCATGCAGCCCAGGCCAATCGCCGAGACTTGAAACGGGCCGATGCGGCGTAGTTTCACTTGCGAAAGCGCAGCCCAGCCTCGCGGCTCAACCGCGCGCCTTGAACTTGTTCAGGATGCGGTCGGCCTCGGGCCGCCAGTCGCTGTTCCTGGCGAATTGTTTGGACGTCTTGTCGCCGAACAAGCCGGCATCGGCCTGGTCCGCCAACCAGGCCTGTCGCTCGGCGGTGCCCGCCGCGGACCAGGGCTCCAGGCCAATGTCGCGCACCGTCGCGGCGACTTCGCGCATCTCTTCGGCGCGGCGCCGGCCGTGTTGAATCGCGCGTTGGAAAAAGTACGCGCCCTGCTGTTCCCAATCGATTCCGGGGAAGGTTTCCTTGAGCGAGGCCAGCACCTGGTTTTCGACGCCATAGGCGCGCGCCGCCGTGAAGCTTTCGATGACCATCGCCTCCAGCCCTTTGATCATGACGCTGCGGCACATCTTGGTTGCCGACGCGACGCCGAGCTTGCGCGAGACGACCTTGGCGTCGAACCCGAGCATCGTCAGCTTGGGACGCAACTCGCCGGCGCGTGTGCCCCCGAGCAGCAATGGCACGCCGATGCGGTAAGGCGGCAGCGACGTCATCACCGCGCCCTCGACGTAAACGCCTCCGGCGTCGTCGATGAAGCCCGCGGCGCGCTTCTTCGCATTGGGTGACGCCGAGTTGAGGTCGAGAAACCAGGCGCCGAACTTGACTGCAGGCGCGCACGCCTGCGCCACGGCCACCGCCTGACTCGCCGTGACAGCGCTGACGATCAAGTCGCAATCTTCCGCCAGCGCGCGGTGCGAATCGCTCAGTTTGACGCCGTGCTTGGCGGCGTGGGCGCGCATTTGCGTGGCCGCAGCACCTGGCCCGCCCGCAGCGAGCTTCAAGTCAAACGCAGCGAGCTTGGCCACGCCGAGTTCATGCAGGTCCTCGGCGAGGATTCGCCCGACCTCGCCGTAGCCGACGAGGCCGATGCGCCATTGTTTGGGGTCGACAGCCAGCGCCATGACGGAATCAGTCGATGTACTTCAATCCCGCCTTTTCCAGGGCGGGCCGCATGTTGTACATGTCCAGGCCCAGCACGCCGCTGGCCAGCTTGACGCGCTTTTCGGTTTCGCTGGCTTCGCGCGCCGCAGCCGCGTCGGCGACTTGCTGGGCGAGCGCGGCGGGAACGATGACAACGCCATCGTCGTCGGCAATCACCACGTCGCCCGGGTTCACGATCGCTCCGGCGCACACGATCGCCACGTTCACCGAACCGAGTGTCGCCTTGACGGTTCCCTTGGCGCTGATGGCGCGGCTCCAGACCGGGAACTGCATCGCGGTCAGGTCTTTCACGTCACGGCAGCCGCCGTCGATCACCAGACCTTTTGCGCCGCGCGCGCGAAAACTTGTCGC
>JBEBHW010000692.1:0-2556 GCA_040081145.1 Burkholderiaceae bacterium | reverse complement strand
TAGACAGCCAACGCGCCCTCTCGCCTTTCGTCAAGGGCAAGGACGGCAATCCGCTGCGCAACAATCCTTTGCAGGACGCCACGGTGCGGCGCGCCATGTCGCTCGCGCTGGACCGCAACGCGCTCGTCGCACGCCTGCTCGAGGGGCGTGCCCTGCCCGCCGGCCAGTTGCTGCCGCAAGACCGCGCCGGAACGAGCCGCAACCTGGCAGCGCTGCCCGCGCCCGAAATCGACACGGCGAAGCGCTTGCTCGCTCAGGCCGGTTACCCGAACGGCTTCGCCCTCACTTTGCACACGCCGCAAAACCGCTATCAGCAAGACGCGCCCACGGCGCACGCCGTGGCGGCGATGCTGGCGCGCGTGGGGATTCGGGTGCGCGTCGAGGCGCTGCCGGCGAAGCTGTTCTTCTCGCGCCTGGACAAACTCGACTATTCGTTCTATTTGGCGGGCTGGAGCACGCAGACCGGGGAGGCCAGTTCGCCGCTGCGCGCGTTGATCGGCAGCCACGATGCGCGCTCGGGCATGGGTCAATCGAACCGCGGACGCTTTTCCGACGCAAGCGTCGACACCATGATCCGCAGCGCCATGCTCACCACCGACGAGGCGCAGCGCAACGCCCTGCTGGCGCGCGCCACCGACGTTGCGATCGGCGAGAAGCAGGCGCTGATTCCGCTGCACCACGAGATGTCGGTCTGGGCGCTGCGCAAGGGCTTCGACTACACCGGCCGCTCCGACCAAGCGAGCTACGCCTTCGAGGTGCGGGCCGCGCTACCTTGATGCGGCGGGCGGCGCGACCCGCCTTCCGTCAACGCGAGTGCGTCACGCCACCGTCGACGACGAGGGTCTCGCCCACCACATAGTCACCGGCACGCGACGCGAGGTAAATCGCCGCACCCGCCATGTCTTCGTCGCGGCCGATGCGCCCGATCGGGATGTGCCGCGCGACTTCATCGCCGTGGTCGCGCGCGTCGCGGTTCATGTCCGAGGCAAATGCGCCCGGCGCGATCGCGCTGACGACGATGTTGTCGCGCGCCAGGCGGAGCGCCATGCGCCGCGTCAGGTGAATCAGCCCCGCCTTGCTCGCCGCGTACGAATAGGTTTCTTGCGGATTCACGGAAACGCCGTCGATCGATGCGATGTTGATCACTTTCGCCGGCCGGTGCACTGCCGCGCGGCGCAGCATGTCATGCAGCGCTTGCGTCAGGAAGAACGGCGCTTTCAGATTCAGGTCGATCACCTTGTCCCACCCGGACTCGGGGAACTCATCGAACGCCGCAGCCCACGCCGCGCCGGCGTTGTTGACGAGGATGTCCAGCGCGCTTTCACGCGCCGCCAGCGCCGCCGCCAGGCCCTGGACGCCCGCCAGCGTGGAGACGTCGGCAGGCAGCGCAACACACGGGCCGGTAGCGCTGAGCTCAAGCGCCGTCTGTTCGCAAGCCGCAGCCTTGCGCGACGAGATGTAGACACGCGCGCCCTGTGCAAGAAAACCCGCGGCAATCATGCGCCCGATGCCGCGTGACCCGCCGGTGATCAATGCAGTTCGGCCCGCAAGAGAGAACAGATCTTTCATTGGCGCTCCCGGCAAATCCACTCGTCCGCAATTGTGGCGTGCGCGCTATGCTGCGGCCATGGCGCATACCCTGCACGCGCTCACCTTCGGCGGCAAGGCAGTGGCATACCGCGATCGCAAGCGCGCGTGGTGGCTGCTCTCCGTCGTCTACCCCTTGATGCCGTTTGCAGGCATCGCGGCGCACGCCGCAAGCGGCTGGCCGATTGCGCTCGCACTGCCCGCGCGGGCTGCCGGGTGGGATCCGCCGCGCCTGGCTGCTGGAGGCGCAGCGCCTGGCCGGGCTGGGGCGCTCGCCATGGAGCCCACACAACACGATGCTCCAGTCTTACGCCGTGACGCTGTTGTTGCAAGGTGCACTGGTGCTTGCATGGGGAGCAGTGATGCTGCCTTTCCTGGCCGTGCACAACCTCGTCGCCTGGTGGCAACTCACGTCAGCGAATTACGTCGAGCACTACGGCTTACTGCGCGCCACCCTGCCGGGCTCAACCCCCGAGGCCCCGCGCTACGAAACGCCACAGCCGCACCACTCGTGGAACACGAACCATCTTGTGACGAACCTGGTGCTGTTCCACTTGCAGCGCCACTCCGACCATCACGCCTACCCGTCACGGCGCTACCAGAGCCTGCGCCATTTCGACGATCTGCCGCAATTGCCGAGCGGCTACTTCGGCATGTTTCCCCTGGCCTACGTGCCACCGCTGTGGTTTCGCGTCATGAACCCGCGCCTGCTGGCGCTGCCGAGCGTCGCGGGCGACTTGTCGAAAGTGAACGCGGGTCTTCGACCAAGTGGGAACTGACCGCGTCCCCGCGGCGTTTCACGCCGCCTGAGGCGCTCGGCGCTTCGGGGTCGTGCGAAGGACTGCCTGCGAGCCCCTGCGCGCAGCGCCATCCAAAACTGACCTCGCCCCGCCTGTTTGAGCGTAGCGAACGAAGTGAGCGCAGCGAGTTCGGGGCGCGACTTCAAGGCGAGCAGCACAGTGGCGGGGG
>JBEBHW010000691.1:0-2566 GCA_040081145.1 Burkholderiaceae bacterium | reverse complement strand
GCGCAGCACCGCGTCTTCGCCGTGCAGGCTCGGCATGATGGAAATGCGCACGTCGATGGAGCGGTTCCCGTGGCGCAGCTTCAGGCGCCCGTCTTGCGGAATGCGGCGCTCGGAAATGTCGAGGTCGGCGAGCACCTTGATGCGCGAGATCGCGCGGTCCGCGAACTCGCGCCCGTCCATGCGCGTGATCGTCTGCAGCACGCCGTCCAGACGGTACTTGACGACCAGGCCGCGCGGCGCGCATTCGAGGTGGATGTCGCTCGCCTTCGCCTTGAGCGCGTCGTACAGCGTGCTGTTGACGAAGCGCACGATGGGGCTTTCGTCGGCGCCGATGTCGGCGAGCGACAGTTTGAGCACGTCTTTTTCTTCGGCGCGCTCTTCGATCGCCGAGACGTCCTGCATCTCCACGTCCAGGGCACGCAGTTCGCGCTCCAGGCGGGCGAAGAAGGCGATCAGTTCTTGCGGCGCTGCGACGCACCATTGCGTGGTCGGGCTGCCGGCAGCGCGAATCCGCGCCTCGATCCAGACCCTCGTGGCGCGGTCGAACGGGTCGGCGAGGACCACGCGCACCGCCTTGGGACTGATGCGCAGCGCTGCGCACATGCGCTGCTGGCCTTCGGCAAACGGGATCAGCGCGCTGTCGATGCTGTCGGTGCGCCACGTGGCCAGGTCGGCCAGAGGCATTCCACTGCGCCGTGCGAGCCAGTGGGCGGAGTCCACCGGCACGAGCTGCGAGCCGTGTTTGCGCAGCTCTTGGCGGTGCCGCTGCTCGAGCCGCTCAACGATGGCTTGGGCGTTGACAGGCGCCGCCGCGAGGTGCAGTGCGGAAACCGGTGCGTTCATTGAATGCTCGAAGCGAGTTGAAAGATGGGCAGATACATCAGCACGACGATGCCGCCCACGACCAGGCCGATGCCCAGCATCAGCAGGGGTTCGATGAGGCGATTCGCGCGTTCCAGCGCACGCTCGAGGTGTTGGTCGTGCACGTCGGCGAGACGATCCAGTGCGGTGTCGAGCTGACCGGTCTGTTCCGCGACGCGCAGCACGCGCAAGCCCAGCGTGTCGATCAAGCGCTGTTCGTGCAGTGCCTGCGCCAACGGGGCACCAGCAGCCGCGGCGGTCAACGCGCGGTCCAGCGGCACCCGGTCGGCGCTGCAAAGAAGATCGCGGCACATCGCGAGCGCCTTCAGCGCAGGCACACCGGAGCGTGCCAGCATCGCGCCGTTGCGCGCCAGTTGGGCGTGGCCGAAGGTGCGAACCAGCTCGCGAATTCCGGGGATGCGCACCGCGAGCGCGGAGAGCAACGCTTCGAGGCGGCGTTCGCGCATTGCCGCAACCAGGCTCCAGACGCCGTAAACCAGCAGCGCGGCGAGCGCCAGCCACACGGGCGTCGGAACGCCGTTCAGCGTGCGCCCCACGCCGATCAATAGTTGCGACATGAAGGGCAGGTCTTTGGAGCTGCTCTCGAGCACCGTCGCAAAGCGCGGCACCACGTAGACAAGCAGGAACAACACGACCAGCGCCGCCACCGACACCAGCAGCGCCGGGTAGACCAGCGCCGACACCATGCGGCTGCGCAAAGCCCGCATGCGCGCCGCGTTGGCAGCGTAGCGCTCCAGGCTGTCGGCCAGGTCGCCGGTCACTTCACTGGCGCGTACGCACGCCAGCAACGCCGGGCGGAACGCACCGCACGCCTGCATCGCGCCAGAGAGCGTCTCCCCCTGGCGCAGTCGCAGCGTCAACAGGTCCAGGGCGCGCGCCGTCGCCGGTGCCGCGCGCTCGCCAAACGTCTTGATGCTGTCCATCAGCGTCAGGCCGGAATGCAACATGAGACCGACGTTTTGCGCGAATTGTTCTTCGTCGATGGCCTGGCCGGCACGGGCGGTCGCGGCATCGCGTTGTGTCGCCACGCGGGGCGAGACGGGCGCACCGTGCCCGGCAATGGGCACCACGGTGGCCGTGGGGCGGTTCAGCGGGCTCACCACGACGTCACGTCCGCGGCTTCACCCACGCCGCCAGGCGCGGCGTCAGAGCCCAGGCTGATCAAGTCGTACTCGCCGTGCTGGCCGGGGGCCTTGTACTGGTAGGGGTTACCCCACGGGTCGACGGGAATGTCGCGCTTGAGGTAGGGGCCGGCCCACTTCGGCAGGTTGGTCGGCGCTGCGCGCAGTGCAGTCAGGCCCTGCTCTGCGCTGGGGTAGTGGCCGATGTCCAGGCGGTACTGGTCCAAGGCCTGACCGAAGGATTCGATTTGCGCCTTCGCGACCTTGGCGTTGCTTTTGCCAAGTTGGCTGAAATATTGCGGCGCGACGATTCCGGCGAGCAGGCCGATGATGACCATGACGACCAATAGCTCGAGCAGGGTGAATCCCCGGCTTATTGGGAGTTTTGACCCAAGTGTTTTCTTCCTCATGTGTATTCCTGTCCAGCGGAAAGTGGATGCGACTCTTTGAAGAATCGTCGAACTGAATTCTGAGGGTCTCTCCCACTGGTTGTTATCCCCACTCTGAGGGGTATCAAACACCAAACACTAGGGGGTAATGACCGCATCAGAGGTCATTTATTA
>JBEBHW010000053.1:0-11279 GCA_040081145.1 Burkholderiaceae bacterium | reverse complement strand
CAAAGCCGAGCGCATCGCCCGCGATATTGCCGAGCGCGAGACTCGGCACCGCGACGCCGCAAATCATGCCGCACAGCTATGGGCGCAGGCGAGCGCCGAGGGTGAGTCCGCTTACTTGGTGCGTAAGGGCGTGAAGGCGCACGGTGTGCGATTCGGGCCCGGTGGCGTGCTTCTGGTGCCACTGCGCGACGCAGCCGGCGAGCTGTGGAACTTGCAGACCATCAAGCCCGAAAAGCCCACCGACGGCGCCCCGGAAAAGCTGTTCCTCAAGGGCGGCCGCAAGTCCGGCCTGTGGCATTGGATAGGCAACCCAGAGGGTGCGCCCGCGCTGCTGGTTGCCGAAGGCCTAGCCACTGCGTCGAGCGTACACGAGGCAACCGGCCGGCCCGTGGCAGTCGCATTCGACGCCGGCAACCTGGCGCCCGTCGCGAAGGCGATTCACAAGGCGCACCCGGCCGCGCTGATTGTGCTGTGCGCCGACAACGACACCGACACCGAAGCCAAGACCGGCACGAACCCCGGCCGCGTGAAGGCGACCGAAGCGGCGCAGGCCGTGCGCGGCGTGACCGTGTGGTCCAGCGCCGAAGCCCTGCCCCCTGGCGCAAGTGACTTCAACGACTTGCACTTGCACGCTGGGCTCCATGCGGTGCGCGATCTGATCGAAGCGACCATCAAGGCAGGCCCGCCAAGCGCACGAAGCAAGGCGGGCAAGCCTGCCCCTTCACCCGGCCCCGACGACGCGCCAGCGGCCTCGCCTGACGCTGGCGCGGCGGTGTGTGGCGAGTTCACTTCCGATGAGTCCGGCGTGTGGTTCGCCGAGCGCGACCGCGACGGTGGGTTGAAGCGCCCGCAGTGGGTGTGCTCGTGCCTGGCCGTCAGCGCCACTACGAGCGACGCCGACGGCGGCGGCTATGGCTACCTGCTGGAATTCACCGACCCGAGGGGTAAGGCGCAGCGCTGGGCGATGCCTGCCCGCATGCTGGCCGGCGACGGCTCGGAGTACCGCGCGACGCTGCTGAACAACGGCCTGCGCATCGCGCCGGGGATCAAGCCCCGAGGCCTGCTGACCACCTACCTACAGACCCGCAACCCTGCCGAGATGGCGCAATGCACTGACCGCATAGGCTGGCACGGCCGCGCCTTCGTGCTACCCCGCGAGACCTTGCAGCGTGAAGCGCTCGAAGGCGAAGACGCACCCGAGCGCATTGTGTTTCAAACCGACGGCACGGCCGAGAGTTCCTTCCGCACGCGGGGCACGCTTGAGCAATGGCGCGAGCGCGTCGCAGCGCCGTGCGTGGGCAATTCCCGCCTCGTGTTCACCGTGTGCTGCGGCCTCGCGGGGCCGATGCTGCGCCCGGCCGGCATGGAGTCCGGCGGGTTCCACCTGCGCGGCGATTCCAGCGGCGGCAAGACCACGGCGTTGCGCTTGGCCGCTTCGGTGTGGGGCGATGCGAAATACCTGCAAACCTGGCGGGCGACCGACAACGCGTTGGAGGCCATCGCCGCGCAGCATTGCGACGGCCTGCTGATCCTCGACGAGCTGGCGCAGGTGGACCCGAAGACGGCCGGCGAATGTGCCTACATGCTGGCCAACGGGCAGAGCAAGGCACGCAGCAACCGCAACAATCAGCCCCGGCCGCGCCTGAACTGGCGACTGCTGTTCCTCAGTGCCGGCGAAGTCGGCCTCGCGCAGCACATGAGCGACGGCGGCAAGCGGGCCCGAGCCGGGCAGGAACTGCGCATGGCCGAAATTCCCGCCGATGCCGGCACCGGCTGCGGCATCTTCGAGGCACTGCACGGGCATGAGGGCGGCGCGGTGTTCGCCAATGCCTTGAACAAGGCGGCGGAAGCCTGCCACGGCACGGTGGGACGCGGCTGGCTCGATTGGGCCGTGGCGAACGTGGACACGTTGCGAGACCGAATCCGGCCCGCTGTTGAACACCTCGCCGGGCAATGGGTGTCCGATGCAGCATCGGGGCAGGTGCACCGCGTGGGCAGGCGCTTCGCCTTGGTGGCCGTGGCCGGTGAATTGGCGACCGAAGCCGGCCTGACCGGCTGGCCCAAGGGCGAAGCAACGCGAGCGGTGCGCCTGTGCTTCGAAGCGTGGCTCGCATCGCGGCAAGGCGGCATTGGCAACAGTGAAGACGAACAGATGTTGCGGCAGGTACGCCGGTTCTTCGAGGCGCACGGCGACGGGCGCTTTACCGAGTGGGGCCGGGCCGAAGATGACCACGCGCCCAAGACCTTGCACCGCGTGGGCTTTCGCAAGCCGGTGAAGGGAATAGGGGCCGAGCTTGAATGCTGGGAGTACTACGCCTTGGTCGATACCTTCCGCACCGAGGTGTGCGAAGGCTTCGAGTCGAAGGCCGTGCTGCGTGTGCTGCGCGATCGCGGGCACCTGGTGACGGGTACGCACGAGCGCTTCGAGCGGCGTGAGCGCCTGCCCGGCGTCGGCCTGGTGAACTGCTATCGCATCAAGTCCACGATCTTCGACGATGAGACTTGAGGGCGTCGGTGCAGCGCGGGCGGCGGCGGGCCGCGTGGCGGGATTGTTTTCGCGCTGCAATCATGCAAGACGACACCAAGGAAAAGCGGCCCCGTTTCCAGCGACGTGCGCAGGCATCCGGCCCGTGTCAATCTGTCCTCAGTGTCCTCAGTGTCCGGGGGTGTTGTCCTCACTTCGACTGAGGACACGCAAACCCAATACCGGCGCGGGTTTGCGGCCGATTCGCCGATCTGTCCTCAGTGTCCTCAGTTTTTTGTCGGCGATACCTTGAAGGAATTGGCGCGGTGCCTGGATGGGTCCCTCTGACGAGTCCGCACATGCGGGTGCGAAACGGCGCCAACGCCCGCAAGTCTCGCCGATGCTGTAAGGGGGTTGTGTCCGCTGCAAGGACTCGGCAGGTGCGGGGAAATCGGCCGGGTCCTTCCTGGGAGATTTCATGCACGGGTACGAAACGGCTCGCAATCGCGCTAGTGAACGGCGTTTCCACTAGGTGAACGGGTAACGGGGTAACGGGTAACGGCAACGGCCACACCGAAGGGGATGAACAATGAGCACGACAACGCAAGCCGAGATCGCGCGGGCCCTTGGCCTGTCGAAGGCCTCAATCACCAAGCTGAAGGCGCGAGGCATGCCGGTGCACAGCATCGAAGCCGCTCGGCAGTGGCGACACCAGTACCTGAGCATTGCCCGGTGCAAGCCCGAGCCGGCGCCGATCAAGACGCCATCGCCGGCCGATGCGGTGCAGCGCGTTTCAGACCTGGCGACTGTGGCCGAAGCGGCGCTTGAGGCAGGGTGCTTCGATCTGATCGCGCCCACGTTTCGCGAGGCCTTGCGAGCGGTGCCGCGCACGCACCGGGCAAGCGTTCTTCTCCCGTTGAAGGTGATGGATGAGCTGGTGCGGCCGGTGATGGAACTGATCGAGCCCGATGGCAGCGCCCCAGCGCAAGCGATGAGTGACGAGGAAGCCGACGCGATGGGCCGCTTCTGGTACGGCATCGCGGCCGGCGAGCGTGTGGCCGTGCCGTAGCGGGTGCAGGTGGCGTTCGATGGCTGCTGACGCATCCCCAGCGCCGGAAAGGCGCAGGAACTTTTGCAGGAACTACGGCAAAAGACCCCACGCTTTCCTAGGTGTATTCGAGTGACCCCAGCCCACCACACAACGCTCCAGAAGCGGCTGCACTCGAACCGAGCCCTGAGTCATACAGACTCAGGGCTTTTTTCGTGCAAGCGTGCAAGGCCTGACAGCTTGCGGTTCACGCAGTCGCGGCACGGATCATGTCGGCCGCCTTTTCGCCGATCATGATCGTCGGCGCGTTCGTATTCCCGCTGACGATGTTTGGCATGATCGACGCATCGACGACGCGCAAGCCTTGCACGCCGTGCACGCGCAGCTGCGCGTCGACGACGTCGTTCGGCCCGGGCCCCATGCGGCAGCTGCCCACCGGGTGGTAAATCGTGTCGGCGTGGTTGCGAATGAACTGTTCGATCTGCGCGTCGCTTCGGGCGTTCGCCGATGCCGAGAGTTCCTTCCCTCGGTGCGTGGCCAAGGCCGCCTGGGCGAGGATGTGGCGCATCAGTTTGAAGCCGCGAAGCAAACGTTCGAGGTCATCGGCGTCGGCCAGAAAATTCGGGTCGATGACGGGTGGCGCCAGGGGGTCGGCGCTGGCCAGGCGCAGCGCGCCTCGGCTGCGCGGTCGCAACAGGCAGACGTGGCACGAATAGCCATGGCCGAACACGGTTTTGCGGCCGTGGTCGATGAGCTTGCCGATCACGAAATGCAGCTGCAGGTCGGGCCGCGCTTCGGCGGGGGTGCTCTTGATGAACCCGCCGGCTTCGGCGAAGTTGGTCGTGAGCATGCCGCTGCGCCGCGCCCGCCACTCGAATATTCCCTTGAGGGTGTTCAAGGCGCCCGTGAATGACAGGCCGAACAAGTCTGTCAAGTGCGGTGCGTTGACCACTTGCACGACGTCCACGTGATCGTGCAGGTGTCGGCCCACGCCCGGCAGGTCGTGGACGACGCGAATGCCCAGGCGTTGCAGCTGCTCGCCCGGGCCGACGCCCGACAGCAAAAGCAATTGCGGCGATTGCAAGGCGCCCGCGCAAAGCAGCACCTCGCGACGTGCGCTGAGCGTCAGCGTTTGCCCGCCTTGCCGGTATTCGACACCGGCCGCGCGCCGGCCCTCGAGCACGATGCGTGTCGCGTGCACGCCGGTCAATACGCGCAGATTGGGTCGTGCGAGGTGCGGCGTCAGGTAAGCCTTGGCGGCGCTGAAGCGCTCGCCGTTGCGGTGCGTCACCTGGAAGGCGCCCACGCCCTCCTGCTGCGCCCCGTTGAAATCGGCGTTGCGCTGGAAGCCGGCCTGCTCGCACGCCTGCACGAACAACTCGCCAAAGCGGTTCGGGCTGCGCAGGTCCATCACGTTCAGCGGCCCGCCCACGCCGTGGAATGCATCGGCGCCGCGCTCGTTGTGTTCGGCGCGTTTGAAGTAGGGCAGAACGTCGGCGCAGCCCCAGCCCGGGTTGCCTGCCGCGGCCCAATCGTCGTAGTCCTGGTGCTGACCGCGCGCGTAAATCATCGCGTTGATCGAACTCGAGCCGCCGAGCACCTTGCCACGCGGCTGGTAGCCGCGGCGCCCGTTCAGGCCGGGCTGCGGCTCGGTCTGAAACGCCCAATTCGCCTGCCCGTTCTGGGCGAGAACGGCCAGGCCCGCCGGGCAATGGATGAGCACACTTTTGTCGGGCGGGCCGGCTTCGAGCAGGGCGACGCTGACGCTCGGGTCTTCGCTGAGCCGGGCCGCAAGCACACACCCTGCCGAGCCGCCGCCGATGATGATGTAGTCGTGCATGTCCGCCGCCGTGCCGCGCACGGTTTCGCGAGTAGGGCCACGATTGTTGCGGAGCCAGCCGTGCGAAACTCGGTGCGGCGCCCTAATGCGGGATGCCGTGCCGCGCGGTCGTCAGCGCACGGTCACACGGCAACCGGCGCCTTGATCGCGGCATGGTGCGTGTAGCCGACGAACTCGAAGTCTTCGCAGTCGTAGTCGAAGATCGAATCCGGCCGGCGCCGCAGTCCGAGCTTCGGGTAAGGGTAGGGCGAACGCGAGAGCTGCAATTCGACCTGCTCGACATGGTTGTCGTAGATGTGGCAATCGCCGCCGGTCCAGATGAACTCGCCCACGTCCAGGTCGCACTGCTGCGCCAGCATGTGCGTGAGCAGCGCGTAACTCGCGATGTTGAACGGCACGCCGAGAAAAATGTCGGCGCTGCGCTGGTACAGCTGGCACGACAGCTTGCCCTGCGCCACGTAGAACTGGAAGAACGCGTGGCACGGCAGCAGCGCCATCTTCGACAGCTCGGCAACGTTCCAGGCGCTGACGATGATGCGGCGCGAATCCGGGTTCGTCTTCAACTGCTTCACGACCTCGGCAATCTGGTCGATGTGGCCGCCGTCGGGCGTGGGCCAGCTGCGCCATTGCACGCCGTAGACGGGGCCGAGGTCGCCGTCGGGTTTGGCCCATTCGTTCCAGATCGTCACGCCGCGCTCCTGGAGCCAGCGCGCATTGCTGTCGCCGCGCAGGAACCAGAGCAACTCCAGAATGATTGACTTGGCGTGGACTTTCTTCGTCGTCACCAGCGGGAAGCCCTCGTTCAGGTCGAAGCGCATCTGGTGCCCGAAGACGCTGCGCGTGCCCGTGCCGGTACGGTCTGCCTTGCGCACGCCGTGGTTGTGCACGTGACGCATGAGGTCTTCGTATTGACTGCGCACGGGGGAGTTCACGGCTTGCGGTTCCTGGGGCGAAAAATGAGCGGCGATTATCGGCGCAGTCACGGTGCGGCGCCGGCGGCGAAATTGCCGTCGCTGAACTGCATCGCTGCGAGTCGCGCATACAAGCCGCCGCGCGCGACGAGCTCGTGGTGCGTGCCGGTATCGACGATCTCCCCGGCCTCCATGACGACGATGCGATCCGCGCGCTGCACCGTGGCCAGGCGGTGCGCGATGACAAGCGTCGTGCGGTCTTTCATTGCTGCCTCCAACGCCGCCTGTACCATGCGTTCGCTCTCCGCGTCCAGTGCACTCGTCGCTTCGTCGAGCAGCAACAGCGGCGGGTTCTTCAGGATCGCGCGTGCGATCGAGATGCGCTGGCGTTGCCCGCCCGACAGGCGCACGCCGCGCTCGCCCAGAAACGTCGCGTAACCCTCGGGCAGGGCGCTGATGAAGTCGTGCGCGTAGGCCGCTTGCGCCGCGGCAATGACCTCGGCGTCGCTCGCCTGCGGCCGGCCGTAGCGGATGTTCTCCATCGCGTTGGCGGAAAACACGACGCTGTCTTGCGGCACGATGGCGATGCGCTCGCGAAGGCTTTCCAGTGCCACCGACTTCAGCGCGACGCCATCGATGCGGATCTCACCGGCGCTCGCGTCGTAAAAGCGCAGCAGCAACTGGAATACCGTGCTCTTGCCCGCGCCGCTCGGCCCCACCACGGCGACCGTCTCGCCCGACTTCACGTCGAGCGAGAAGTGCGCAAGCGCCGCGTGTTGGGGGCGCGAGGGGTAGCGAAAACTGACCGAGCGAAAGGCAAGGTTCGAGCCGCCGACGGTGGCGGGCAGCGCAATCGGATGCGGCGGCGAGACGATGGGCGAGCGCGTCGCGAGCAGCTCCATCAGTCGCTCAGTCGCGCCCGCGGCGCGCAGCAAGTCGCCGTAGACCTCGGCGAGCACGGCGACGCTGCTCACCAGGATGATGACGTAGACAACAGTCTGGCCCAGGTGCCCGGCGCTGACCTCGCCTCGGATCACCGCCTGCGTGCCCTGATACAGACCCCACAGCAAGGCGCCGAAGGTCGCGCTGATGATGAAGGCGACCAGCATCGAGCGCAGCCGCGTGCGCCGCACTGCGGTGGCAAAGGCACTTTCGGTGGACGCGTCGAAGCGCATCGCTTCGCGCTTCTCCTGCACATAACTTTGCACCACCGGAATTGCGTTCAGCACTTCGGCGGCGATTGCGCTCGAATCGGCGACACGGTCCTGGCTGGCGCGCGAGAGTTTGCGCACGCGCCGGCCGAACGCGAGCGAGGGCAGTACGACGAGCACGAGAATGCCCAGCACCTGCGTCATCACATAGGGATTCGTGATGATGAGCATGAGCATCGCGCCCAGCCCCATGACGGTATTGCGCAGGCCCATCGACAGGCTCGAGCCGACGACGGTTTGCACGAGCGTCGTGTCCGTCGTCAGACGCGACAACACTTCGCCGGTTTGCGTGGTCTCGAAGAACTCGGGGCTTTGTTGCACGACATGCGCGTAGACGGCGTTGCGCAGGTCGGCGGTGACGCGCTCGCCGAGCCACGTGACCATGTAGAAGCGCAGGGCAGAGAACAGGCCCAGCGCCGCGCCCACCGCAAACAGCGCGAAGAAATGGCCGCGCAGCGCCATCACGCGCTCGCCCGGGTCGGTGGCGACCAGGCCTTCGTCGATCAGCGACTTCAGCGCGAGCGGGAAGATGAGCGTGCTCACCGCGGCGAGCACGAGGAACAGCACCGCCAACACGATGCGCCCGCGGTAACGGCGCAGGTAAGGGAGCAAGCCGCTCAGCGACTGGATGTTTTTGGAAGGAGCGGGAGGCGTCATGGGGGGAGTCTAGGGGCCAACGCGCTACCGCGACGCGGCGCGCACGCTTGCGCGGCGCACTACAGGCGCAGCGCCGCGGCGTAGCCGGTCATCTCCAGGTAGCCCAGGCCAATGCGTTTGCCTGCAGAGTCGAGCAGTTCGCTCAGCCCTTCCCAGTAGATCGCTCCCGTGCTGGCGCGGCTGTCGAGTTCTTGATCGTCGAGCAGGGCTTTGACTTCGAACGTGCCGCTCGTGGTTTGCACAGCCCAGTGCACCGGGTAGCGCGCAGCGGAGTGCGGGCTCGTCCACCAGCGCAAGGGCTTGAAGTGCACGCTGTCGCTTGTTTCGATGCGCGGCGGCGCGCCGGGCCGGCGAAAACTGCCGCCGGCGTAGTGCGCCTGCCCGTCGGCGCGGCGCAGGCGGAACGCCATGAGCGCCGAGCCGTCGTGCAGGTTCATGCCTATCCAGTCCCAGCCGACGGCGGGGGCGTCGAGCAGCGAATCGCTCCATTCGTGGTCGAGCCAGGCGCGCCCTTGAACCGCGACCTGCCGCGCGTCGACCTGCACGCTGCCTTGCACTTCGAGCTGCGGCTGGCTGTAGTAGAGACTCGCCTGCGCAGGCTGCGGGGCTTTGCGCGACCAGCCCTGCTCGCCTTGGCGGAGCACGGGTTGGGTGCTGCGGCACTGCAAGTCCAGGCTGAAGCCGGTGCTGCGAACCTTCGCGTCGTAACGGCTGGCTTGCGCCGGCCCGCTGCGCTGCAGAGTCCAATCGTGGAGCATCAGGCGCGTCTCGGCGAGGGCAAATTCGGCCAAGCCAAAGCCGGTGCGCGCGATGCGCTGATCATGGTGCATGCGTGCGTGCGTCAGGTCGGTGAGCGCGACGTGCGCAAAGAGCAACTGGCGCGCGGCAAAGCGGCTTGGGTGCGCCGGGTTCACCGGCGTTCGCGCGCGAAAGAAGGTGACCTGAAAGCCGAACTGCGGGTCGGCCTGTTCTCCTGCGTCAGCGGCTGCCAGGTGGCCGGTGAGGTACCACCATTCGATGCGCTGCTGCGGGTGCGCGCCGAAATCGCCGGGAAACTCGAGCGGGCGTGCCGTCAATTCAGCGGCCCGCAGCCGCGGCGTTGCTGCCGCTGCGGTCAGGGCCAGCAGGAGAGGGCGTCTGCGCATGCGCCCAGCATCGCACAACGTCGCGCCCAGTGGCGCGGGGGCGCGCCTTCCGTCAGTCCTTGCTCTGCGCCGCTTCGAAAACGCGCATGAAGTCGGTGTGCGTGGTTTCGCTCACCTGGAGCTTGTCGTCGCTGAAATAGATCGGCGGCGGTGCGGGCTTCACGGCGGGTGCGGACTGAGCCCGTTCGTGGGCGGCGAGGGCCTTGGCAATGCGGGTGCGAATTTCGGCGATGCCCGCGGGGACAGGCTGCGGCAATACATTCTCCAGCTGGGCGGCGGTGCGTTTCAAGACGTGCGAGGGCAGCCCTTCGAATGCGCCCAGTCCGAGTGTCTTCAAGGCCCGCTCCAGGCCAGCCAGGTGCTGGAGAACGTCGCGAGCGCCGGCTGAGAGATTGAGCAGGTCTTTCAGTTCGGTGCGCATGCGCAGCAACGATTCATCGTCTTGCGATGCCTTTTCGGGATGATTCACGGCACGACCTCCAAACTCGAATCTCGACCGACTCAGTATCGGCACACTTTCGCGCCGCTGAAGGTCCCCGGCCGGGGTTTGCAAGGGGCGAGCGTGGCGAACGACACGCTCAGGCCCCAACACATTCACCAATCCTGCTTGACCAGCAGCGCCAGATTGCCGCGCGCGCAGGTGCGTGCCGCCCCCCAGGCGACCCCGGTGGCGCTGGCGACGACGCCGAGGCTCAGCAGGGCGAGCCCCGGCCACGGCACGGCCAACTCCATGGTCCAGTGAAAACTCTGCGGATTCACGACCTTGACCAGGATCACGCTGACGCCCAGGCCCAGCCCAAGGCCGAGCAGCGCCGCCGTGCCGGACCAGAACGCGCCTTCCAGCGCCACCAGTTGCAAGACCTGCGCGCGCCTGAAACCCAAATGCATCAGCGCCCCGAACTCCTTGCGCCGCGCGAGCGCTTGTGCCGCAAAACTCGCGCCAATGCCGAACAGGCCGATGCCGATGGCCACACCCTGCAACCACACGGTCACGGCGAAGCTGCGATCGAAGATGCGCAGCGAGGTGGCGCGCAGTTCGCGCGCCGAGGCGAACTCCAGTGTGCTGCGCGTGCCCACCAGGCTGGCGATCTGCGCTTGCACTTCGCTGGGCTCAGCGCCCGGCTCGAGCCACAGTGCCAGGTCGTTGACCCGCGTGTCGCCGCTGGCGGCCTGATAGTCCGCGCTGTCCACCACGATTGCGCCGTGCTGGCGCGCGTAGTCGCGCCAGACCGCAAGAACCTGGGCCTGGCGGGTGCTGCCGTCCGGCAGCGGCAGCTCGATTCGCGAACCCGGCGCGGCACCGTACAGGCTGGCGAAAGCTTCGCTGACGTAGACGTTGAGGACACCCGGGACGCTGGGCCACAAAGCGCCCACGAGCGGCAAGGTCGCTGCGGCGTCGGCCACCGGTCGCGCGAGCACCGCCACCGCGGGACGCGCGGGGTCGAACTGCGCGAGATAGACGCGCTGCGCAATCACGCGTCGCACCGACGGCAATGCCTGCACCGCGCGCAGCGCGTGGTCCGGCAGGTACAAGGTATCGGCTGCCGCACCCCCGCCGGCGGTGCGCGCGTACAGATCCGCGGGCAGCACCTGATCGAGCCAGGCTGTCACGGAGCCCCTGAAGCTGCCCACCATGACGGTCAGCGCCACGGCCAGCGCAAGGCTGGCGACGATGCCGGCCACTGCGGCGGTCGCCTGCTGGCGTTGCTGCCGGGCGCGCTCCAGCGCCAGCAGCCAGAGCGGCCCACGCGGCGCGGGAGCCATCGCGAGCAGCGCCGCCACGCAAAAGGGAACCGCGACGATGCCACCGAGCAGCAGCAAGGCGACCGACGCGTAGGCCGCGATGGGCAAGCCGAACCAGGGCGGCGCCTGCGAAAGCGCCGCCGCACCGAGCACGGCGGCGATGGCCCAGCGCGCTGATGCTCCAGTCGCGTGATCGGCCGCCAAGCCCTTCAATGCCGGCGCCGGGGCGATGCGCTGCGCCGCGCGTGCCGGGAACCAAC
>JBEBHW010000690.1:0-2567 GCA_040081145.1 Burkholderiaceae bacterium | reverse complement strand
CCGTTTGGCGACCTCTACAAGAACCCGTTCACTGCCGGCTTCGTCGTCGTGCCTCAACCGGCGGGCCTGGGCCTGGCGGCGACGCAGGAGCATGTGAAGCGCGAATTGGCCGGATTGATGCTGCAGCGTCGCGGCGCCAACATCTGGGAGGCGCTGCGACTGTTGAACTGGGTCGCCGCACCGTCCACCCAGCACTCGGCGGCGCGCACTCCGTGGGGCGCGCGCTGGGTGCACTTGCTCGCCTTCGGCGACGGCAACGCGTCGCCTGCGGGCCTGGATGTGCGCCGCACGCTCGGCGTGCGACCGGGGTACACGCCGGAATTCATCGAGCTGCGCGCCGCGGCGGGCGCGCCCGAGTCTGCGTCGGCCAGCTGGGCGCACGCGCTCGACGAATCGCTCGCGCCGGAGGTTCCGACTCAACTGGTCAACGGTGCCTCGATCGGCTCGGTGCAGTTCCTGCTGCCACGCCTGGCCAAGACCGACCTCGATGCATTCTTTGCGGCGCGCGACGCGTATGACGCCTTGCCTGCCGCGCAGCGCCAGCGCGCGCACGCGTTGCTGCTCGAACAAGGCGTGCTGCTGTGCGAACCATCGACCCGGCTCGAGGGAATGGCCGGCGCCAGCCTGGGCGCCGGCGACCGCTGGGTTGCGGTGCCGCTGGCCGGCCTGCGCGGCGAAGACGTTTAGAGGGAGAAGCGACCATGCCACTCGACTGGAATCTCGTCAAGGCGAAGTACGGCAAGGGCGCGCAAGTGCCCACCGTGACCGGCGGCAAGTTCCTCAACGTCACGCGAGTCGACGACGAAGCGATTTACATCGAGTCGCCGATCTGGCAGGCGAAGCTGCAGCGCATCAATCTGGAAAAGGGCGTCGAGTTGATCGAGGCCGGAACGATTTCGCGCGACCCTGGCCTGTTCGTCGAGGACTACATGCTTTACGTGGCCCACGAGCGCGCAACTTCGGTGGCGCACATCTTGCGCGACCTGCAGATTCTGGATCAGACGGAGACCTTCACGATCCGATGTTGAAAGCCCGCAAGGGCACAAAGAGCCAGGAGGGGCGATGGGTACCAGTCCCGCCATGAGCAACCCGAGTACCCGTGTTTCCAAAGTCCACTTCAACCAACGACAGGAGTAATCAATGAGTGCATCCATGTACAACAGCGGGACCGGCGTTCAGGCGCCGCATTGCCTGCACGCCATCGGAATCGGCCGAACCGGCATGGTCTATATCGAGGCGCTGCTGCGTACCGGTGAGATCGAAGACTTGTTGGAAGACCCGCGTGCGACCTTCGCCGCGATGGTGGTCGACATCGGCGACCAGGACATGGGCGTCGTAAACGACTACGCCAACTCTTTCAAGAAGCGCCTCGAATCGCGGGGCATCCCGTCGGACCGCTTCCAGTACCAGGCGATCGCGCTGCCCGTGCCGCCGAAAGACGAGTTCTTCGAAGGCATGAACCGCACGCGCGAGTGGCTCAAGCTTGAGTATCCGCGCTACTACTGGAACCCGAACTTCGAGTCGTATGTGCCTCACAAGTACAACCTGCCCGCGGCCGGCAATCACTTCCCGCGCGCCGTCGCCAAGGGCATCTACGCCAATGCCTACTACGCGGGCGATCGACCGATGGACACGGCATTGCGCAACTTCGTCAACCAGGTCGAGAAGGCGACGCTGCCCTCCATGGTGATGGTCGCCTTCGGCATGGCCGGCGGCACGGGCAGCGGCATGGTCGTCGACCTGGCCCGGCACCTCTCCAACGTCAAGCTCGGCCGGCGCATCCCGGTCATCGGCGTGGGGCAACTCAGCCACAGCGGCGACGACCCGGCGTACTACAACAACGCCACGCAGTACACGACGATGAACGACCTGGACTGCATGCTCGACGACGACAAGAACGCCGGTGTCACGGTGGTCTGGGGCGACCTGTATCGCAGCCCGTTCACGGGCGGCTTCTTCGTCGTCAACCCCGAGCAGAGCTGGCAGCGCCTGACCGCCTACACGACGACGGGCGAGAAGGAAGTTCGCCAGAACTTCAAGCAGATGGTGACGAACCGCTTCGTCGCCGACTCGTTCATGCGCTTTGCCGTGCTCGACAACGGCCGCGTTCTGTTCCGTGCGCTGCGTCCGGCGGGCTTTACCGGCGCGCCGCACGAGACGCTGTCGGGCAAGTCGCGCAACTGGACGTTGTTCGACGTTGCCAAGCTCAGCCACCCCGGCGTGCAGGTGCTGCCCGGTGAGGCAGGTTCGAAGTGGGACGCCGTGCTGGCGCAATGGATCGATTTCGCTCCAAAGTACAGCGGCCTGAAAGACGGTTTCAAGACCGACTACGCCGAAGTGCACGTGCACGCCTCGCGCGACATGGGATTCGACATGCTCAGCAAGGGCTTCAAGGACTTGGTCACCAAGCAGTACCTGCTCGAAGGCGATTCGACCTATCAGACATCGAACCATGAGTTCTTCGACGCGCTTACCGCCTACGGCAACATCATCCTGCCCGGCGTGGCCAAGACCGACCTGCACGCGTTCTGGGACAGCCAGAAGAACTACGACAAGCTCGACTGGGA
>JBEBHW010000689.1:0-2572 GCA_040081145.1 Burkholderiaceae bacterium | reverse complement strand
GACGCGCACGATCCGCATCGGAACTTCGGTGCTGGTGCTGCCCTTCTTCGACATGCGGCGCCTCGCCGGCGAAGTGGCGCAGGCCGACAATCTGATGGGCGGGCGCTTGGAGCTCGGCGTGGGACGCGGGGCCTTCAAGTACGAGTTCGACCGTTACGGCGTGAAGGTTGAAGACAGCCGCGACATCTTCGACGAATCGCTTGTCTTGCTTGAGCGGCTCCTCACGCAGAGCAATGTCTCGTCGGACACCGACGCCTATCGGTTCGCCCCGTTGACGATCACGCCGCGGCCGCTGCAACAGCCGCTGCCGCCGGTGTGGATCGCCGCGGTGACGCCCGACGCGGTGTATCACAGCGCGCGCCGCGGCTACCACGTGATGACCACACCGCTGCGCTCGCCGTTCGAAGACGCGAAGCGTCAGGCCGAATCGTTTCATCGCGGACGCAGCGAAAGTGGCAAACCCGCTTCCGCGCAGCGTCTGAGCCTGCTGCGCATGGCCTACGTCGCGCGCGACAAGGCGGATGTGCAGGAGAAGCTCGGTTTCGCCGCGCAGAACGACCGCTGCCATCACAACGTGCGCACCACCGACGGCGATGTGGTGCAAGGAATTATCCAGGGCACCGACAGCGGGCGCAGCAGCGCTGAAATCGAGGAAGCGCTGGTCATCGGGTCGGCCGAGCAGTGCCTGGAGAAAGTGGCGGCGTATGCGCAACTGGGCATCGACGAGTTCATCGTCAACATGGGCTTCGGCGCGTCGCACGCCGACGTGATGCGCTCCATGGAAACTTTTGCCGACAAGGTGATGCCGCATTTCACCGCGGCTGGGAAGGGCGCGCATGCCAAGCCTGTCTGAGGTCAGCGCCGCGGCGCGCCGCCTGCACGACGACGCAACAATCGTCGACGGGCTGGTGTTCATGTCGGATGGCGACCCGCAGCTGCTGCGCCAGGCGAATATCGCTGCGATCAACGTCACCGTGAGTCACATGGAAGCGAGTTTCGAGAGCACGTGCGACGAAATCGCGGTATGGCTCGAACGCATCCGCGCGCCCGAAAGCGGCTGGAAACTGGTGGAGCGTGCCGCCGACGTGCACACGGCGCGCGCGCAGGGCAAGGTCGGCCTCATCATGGGCTGGCAGAACATGCGGGTCATCGAGGACAAGCTGCATCGCATCGCGATGTTCCGGCGGCTGGGCGTCAGCGTGATGCAGCTCACCTACAACAACCGCAATTTCATCGGCGACGGCTGCCTGGAACCCGAAGACAGCGGCCTGAGCCTGTTCGGGCGGCGCGCGGTGCGGGCGATGAACGAGGCGGGCGTGGCGATCGACCTGAGCCACGTGGGCGAGCGCACCGCGCTGCAGGCGGCGCAGCGCAGCCAGCAGCCGGTGTTCCTGACGCACGCCAATGCGCACTCTGTGGTGGCCATGCCGCGCAACAAGTCGGACGCGCTGATGAAAGCCGTGGCCGCCACCGGCGGCACGGTAGGGGCGAGCATCTACGGGCCGATGTGCTGGGACCGCGACCCGGCGCACCAGCCGTCGCTCGCCGATTTCATGCGCCATCTGGAGCACATCGTCTCGGTCGTCGGCCTTGACCACGTCTCGATCGGCACTGACCTTCCTGCGGTGCGCGACCTGCGCAGCGTCGACAGCATTCTGGAGATGACGCGCACCCGTTTCCCTGAAAATGTCGGCGCCTACGAGCAGGCCTTCGGCGGCGGTGCGCGCGAGCGCTACTTGCGTGAGTGCGGCTCGCATGCCGATCTCGTGCTGGTGACTGCGGCGCTGCTGAAGCGTGGTTGGAGTGAGGCGCAGATTCGTGCCCTGCTGTCCGGGAACCTGCTGCGTGCGCTCGATCTGTGCTGGTCGGTATGACGCGCGGAGGCGGTGTCAGAAACTATCAAGAGGAGAACCTGATCATGACGACTTCGGAATCGAATCGACCTGAGCCCCACCCGACGCGCAGGCGCTTCACGACAGGCCTGGTTGCAACAGCGAGCGCGGTGCTCGCGCCGGCAGTCATCGTGCGCGCTGCGGAGCGCATCGTCGTGGCGCAGCCCGGCGGCCCGTATGAAACGGCGTTCCAGAAGGCATTTGCCGAGCCCTTCACCAAGGCCAGCGGCATCGAAGTCGCGCTCGTCGCCCGGCCGTTCTTCCCCTCGGCTCAGGTGCAGACACAAGTCGAGACGAAGAGCTACCAGTGGGACGTGGTGTCGCTGAGCGCATTCGACGTCGAGATTCTTGCGCGCAAGAATCTGCTGGAAAACCTGAACCTGCCCTCCAAGGATCTCGAAGGCATCATGCCCAGCGCGATCCGACCGCAGTGGCTGGGTGTAGACGTCTACGCCACCGTCCTGGGCTACCGCACGGACAGGATCAAGGGTGATCCGCCGCGCAACTGGGCTGACCTGTGGAACACGGGCGGCATTCCGGGGCGGCGCGCGATGTACAAGAGCCCCATCGGAACCCTCGAGCAGGCGCTGATGGCCGACGGCGTCGCGCCCAAGGACGTCTACCCGATCGACTATGCGCGGGCGTTCAAGAAGCTCGACGAGATCAAGGCCAAGGTCAAC
>JBEBHW010000688.1:0-2583 GCA_040081145.1 Burkholderiaceae bacterium | reverse complement strand
GTCGAGCACCACTTTCTCGAAGTGGAGACGCCAATGCTGCACCCGATTCCGGGCGGTGCAAACGCCAAACCGTTCGTCACGCACCACAACGCGCTGGATCAGGAGATGTTCTTGCGCATTGCGCCCGAGTTGTACCTGAAGCGCTTGGTCGTCGGCGGATTCGAGCGCGTGTTCGAGATCAACCGCAATTTCCGCAACGAAGGCATCTCGGTTCGGCACAACCCCGAATTCACGATGATGGAGTTCTACGCCGCGTACTGGAACCATCACGACTTGATGGATTTCACCGAGGCGATTCTGCGCCACGCGGCGCGCCAGGCGACGGGCTCGGCGAGCCTGACGTATGCGGGCCGCGCGCTGGACCTGGAGAAGCCCTTCACGCGGCTTTCCGTCACCGACGCCCTCGTCGCGCATGCCGGGTTGAACGAGGCCCAGGCACGCGACGCTGCAGGGTTGCGCACCAAGCTGAGTTCACTCGGCGAAGCGCCGCCCGCCCACTGGGGCCTGGCGGAACTGCAGTTCGGAATGTTCGAGGCGGCGGTTGAAGACAAGCTGTGGGAGCCGACCTTCATCATCGACTACCCCGTCGAAGTCTCGCCATTGGCGCGCGCCTCCGACACCGACCCGTCGATCACGGAGCGCTTCGAGCTCTTCATCACCGGGCGCGAAGTGGCGAATGGCTTTTCCGAGCTGAACGACGCCGAAGACCAGGCGGCGCGCTTCCAGGCGCAGGCGGCGAACAAGGAGGCGGGCGATGAAGAGGCGATGTATTACGACGCCGATTTCATTCGCGCACTCGAATACGGCATGCCGCCCACTGGAGGCTGCGGCATCGGCATCGACAGGCTCATCATGCTGCTCACCGACAGCCCGAGCATTCGCGACGTGATTCTGTTCCCGTCGCTGCGCAAAGAATCATGATCAGCGCTGCTTGAACGCCGCCTTGCGCTTGTTCACGAAGGCGTCCATGCCCTCTTTCTGATCGTCGGTGGCAAACAGGGCGTGGAACTGGCGCCGCTCGAAGAGCACGCCCTCGGACAGGTTCGACTCGAACGCGCGGTTCACGCTCTCCTTGGCCATCATCACGCTCGGGCCGCTGAATTCGCAGATCGATTGCGCGGCGGCGAGCGCCGTATCCAGCAGTTCGGCCGCGGGCACGACGCGTGACACGAGGCCGGCGCGCTCGGCCTCGGCAGCGTCCATATTGCGGCCGGTGAGAATCATGTCCATCGCCTTGGCTTTGCCCACGGCGCGCGGCAGGCGCTGCGTGCCGCCTGCGCCGGGAATCACGCCGAGCTTGATTTCGGGTTGACCGAACTTCGCGGTATCCGCCGCAATGACGAAGTCGCACATCATCGCAAGTTCGCAGCCGCCGCCCAGCGCAAACCCCGCCACCGCGGCGATGACGGGCTTGCGCACACGGCGAATCTCCTCCCAGTTGCGCGTGATGTATTCGGACTTGTACACGTCCATGTAAGTCCAGCTCGCCATCGCGCCGATGTCGGCGCCCGCGGCGAAGGCCTTTTCGCTGCCGGTGATGACGATGCAGCCGATTCCCGCATCGGCGTCGTAGGCGCGCAGCGCAGCGCCCAGCTCCGTCATCAGGGCGTCGTTCAGCGCATTCAGCTGCTTGGGCCGATTCAACGTGATCCAGCCGGTTCGAAGCAGCCCGCTGCCGCGCACCTCGGTCAACAGAAATTCCGCAGTCATCACCATCCTCCAGTAGATCGTGGCGACTATAAAGGGCATCCCTGAAGGCGCCGCCAGGGCTTGCAGCCGCCCGCTGCGCTGCGCTACTGCGCGGCGATCTGCGGCTTGCGGTCCAGGATCAGGTCGACATAGGTCTCGGCGTCTTGCTCGATGCGAATTCGCGCCGGCAGGTAGCGCAGTTGAGGCGCGAACCAGATCTCGGCGCGCAGCTCGGTGCCCGGCCGTGTCAGACGCCGCGGCTTGACGTGAAACGTGGGCACGGCGCCGAACGAGGTTTGCAGCAGCTCCTCTTTCATTACCTCGTAGGTCCAGCGGTCAATGTTCTTCGGCAGCGCCAGCGGCACCTCGATCTGTTTTCCCACGCGCAGCAGCTCGGGATTGAGCGTGAACATGAACGTGAGCTGCACGAACTGGCTCGCGCTGTCTTGCACGCCGGGCCAGCGCTCGCGACGTTCGCCCGAGGGCATGAGCACGGTGTCGGCGTCGAACAGCATCGTGATCCGGCGTCGATCGCGAAACACCGCCTTGGTGTCTTCGTCGTAGCGGCGTGGCGCCAGGCCTTGCGCCGTGATCTCGCCGTCGCTGCTCATGCGCCGCGTGATCAGCGGCGCGAAGTCCGGCCCGATGACGATGTCCAGGTGCACCTGGTAGCGCGTTCCGGACCTGATCCACTCGACTTGCGCCGACCCCAACACTTCGCCGCGGTAGTTGCCGCTCAACGCATAAGTCATCCGCGTCGAAGTGGGCCAGTCGAAGACCTCGAGGGCATTCGCTGCGGCGACCGCAGCCTGCGCCGCCGCCGGAAGCGGCGCGGGCGGCTTCTCCGGCGCCCCGGCATTGGCAGATGCTGCGGCGGATGCGGCTGCGGCAACC
>JBEBHW010000052.1:0-11352 GCA_040081145.1 Burkholderiaceae bacterium | reverse complement strand
CTCAAGCGCTTTGGCATCGGCATGGCCCATATCGCATCCTCAGTCAGGCGAGCCAACGCTTGCGCCGCTTGTAGCTCTTCACGTCGCGAAAACTCTTGCGGTCGCCGCCGCCCACGCCGAGGTAGAACTCCTTCACGTCCTCGTTCTCGCGCAAGGAGTCGGCAGCGCCCTCCATGACGACGCGGCCGTTTTCCAGGATGTAGCCGTAGTCGGCGTAGCGTAGCGCCATGTTGGTGTTTTGCTCAGCCAGCAGGAACGTCGTGCGCTCCTTGGTGTTCAAGTCGCGAACGATCTCGAACACCTCTTGCACGATTTGCGGCGCCAGACCCATCGACGGCTCGTCGAGCAGCACGACTTTCGGGTTCGCCATCAGGGCCCGGCCGATCGCGCACATCTGCTGCTCGCCGCCCGAGGTGTAGGCGGCCTGCGACGTGCGGCGCGTCTTGAGTCGTGGAAAGTAGGCGTAGACCTTGTCCAGCGTCTCTGCGATGCCGGCTTTGCCGTCGTGGCGCGTGTAGGCACCGGTGAGTAGGTTTTCTTCGATCGTCAGGTGCGCGAAGCAGTGGCGCCCTTCCATCACCTGGATCACGCCGCGGTCGACCATCGCCGAAGTGCTGAGTTTTTCGATGCGCTCGCCGCGCAGTTCGATCGAACCTTTAGTCACTTCACCACGCTCACCGGCGAGCAAATTGCTCACGGCGCGCAGCGTCGTCGTCTTGCCCGCGCCATTGCCCCCCAGCAGCGCAACAATCTTGCCTTCAGGCACCTGCAACGAAACGCCCTTCAGCACGAGGATCACGTGGTTGTAGATGACCTCGATGCCGTTGACGTTGAGAAGAATATTGCTCATAGGGAAGGCCACTCACTCTTCAAAGCGTCGCGCGCGGCGCTTTGAAGAAGGCCCCGCCAGGGGCCGCCCCGCTGGGCGGGGCTGGGGCGCTCCAAACCCCTCCCTCTCGGAGGGAGGGGAAGGGGCGGGAGCAAGTCAATGCTGCAGTCGCAGACTGACAGCCCTGAACCGCAGGTTCAGGACTGGCAGTCCTCCGGGGTGCGGCGAACGATCTTCTTCTCGCCCGCGTACTTGTCCGCTGCCGCCCGCACCATTGGCTTGATGATCGCCTCGTCAGCCTGCAGCCAATCCGAAGTGAAGTTCCACTTCGCGCCGTCCCAGGTGTGAACGCGCGCCCAGGACGCGCCCATGTGATCGACGCACGACGTCGAGACCGGGCGCATCACCCCGGCAAAGCCCAAGCCGTCGAGCTTTTTCTGGTCGAGCGCGAGGTTTTCGTAGCCCCAGCGCGCCTGCTCCCCGGTGATCCATTTACCTTTGCCGAAACGCTCCTGCGCGCGGCGCACGCCTTCGACTGCCAACATCCCGGCCGAGAGGCCGCGCATGTACAGAACCTGGCCGACTTCATCTTTCGGCCCGGTGCCCTGGCCTTTGGCGTGCACTTTGTCGAGAATGTCCTTGACGACTTTGGAGCTCGGCTCGGCGCCGTGTTGCAGCGCGAGCGCCTGGTAGCCCTTCGCGCCGTCGCCGACGTCTTTCACGTCAGGCTCGGCGCCGGCCCACCACACGCCATACATCTTCTCGCGCGGGTAGCCGGTAGCGACGGCCTCTTTGACCGACGTTGAATTCATGACACCCCAGCCCCACAGGAACACATAGTCAGGGCGGTTCTGGCGAATTTGCAGCCAGGTCGCCTTTTGCTCGACGCCCGGATGCGCCACGGGCAGCAGGCTCAGCTCGAAGCCGTGCATCTTGGAGCGCTCCTGCAGCAGCGCGATCGGCTCTTTGCCGTAGGGGCTGTCGTGATACACGAGCGCGATCTTCTTGCCCTTGAGGTTGTCCAGGCCGCCTTCTTTCTTGCCCACATACTGGGTCAGGATGTCGGCAGCAACCCAGTAGGTGCCCACCAGCGGAAAGTTCCACTTGAAGACGCCGCCATCGGCTGATTCGCTGCGGCCGTAACCCGAAGTGATCAGGGGGATCTTGTCGCCCGGTGCCTTTTCCGTCAGCGCGAACGTGATACCGGTGGACAGGGGCTGGAACACCGTGGCGCCGCCATGCTTGCCCTTCAAGCGCTCGTAGCACTCGACGCCCTTGTCGGTCGCGTAGCCGGTTTCGCATTCCTCCCAAACCGCCTTCACGCCGTTGATGCCGCCCTGGGTGTTGACGAGCTTGAGGTAGTCGACGTAGCCGTTGGCGAACGGCACGCCGTTCGGCGCGTACGCGCCAGTGCGATACACGAGGATAGGAAAGAATTGCTCCTTGGCCTGCGCGAACGCGGCCCCGGAGGAGAGTAATGTGCTCGTGCCCGCGGCGGCAAGCGCGGCGGCGAGAGCAAGGGATCGCAGTTTCATTGAAGACCTCCTGAGGTGGTGAAGAAGCACTCGTCAGTGCGTGGGTGAAACAGAGTACGCATCGCAGAAAACGTTCGGCGCGGGGTTCAGTGACTCGGGGTTTACACGGGCAACGCTCAGTGCGGAAACGGCCAAAGCCTGAGCTTTTCCTTGCCCACCGACCACAACCGAGCCAGGCCATGCGGCTCGGCGATCAAGAAGAAGACGATCAGCGAGCCGAAAATCATGAACGTCATGTGCGATGCCAAAGCCGTGTCGATCGGGATGCCGATCAACACCGGCGCGTTGTCGAGCAGGATCGGGATGACGACGATGAACGCCGCGCCGAAGAAACTGCCCATGATCGAGCCCAGGCCACCGATGATGACCATGAACAGCAACTGGAACGAGCGGTCGATGTTGAACGCCGCGGGCTCCCAGGATCCGAGGTAGACGAAACCCCACAGCGCGCCGGCCACGCCGACGAAGAAGGAACTCACCGCAAATGCCGTCAGCTTGGCGTAGACCGGGCGGATGCCGATCACCGCCGCGGCCACGTCCATGTCGCGAATCGCCATCCACTCGCGGCCGATGTGGCTGCGCACGAGGTTCTTCGCAAGCAGCGCGAACACCGCCACGAAGCCCAGGCAGAACAGATACTTCTCCGCCGGTGTATTGATCGTCCAGCCGAACGCCGCCAATTCGCCCACCCCCACCGACCCCGACGACGAGTTGTTCGTGAGCCATTTGATGCGCAGGAACGCCCAGTCGGCGAAGAACTGCGCGGCCAGCGTCGCCACCGCCAAGTACAAGCCCTTGATGCGCAGCGAGGGAATGCCGAACAACACGCCGAACACGGTGGCGCACGCGCCGCCGAGCAATATCGCCGGGACGAGAGGCATGCCGTCGACGCGCACCAGGATGTTGTACGCCGCATAAGCGCCCACCGCCATGAAGCCGCCCGTGCCCAGCGAAATTTGGCCGCAGTAGCCCACCAGGATATTCAGTCCTATGGCCGCCAACGCAAGAATCAGGAACGGAATCAGGATCGCTCGGAACATGTATTCGCTGGCGACAAAGGGAACGACAAGAAAAGCAACTCCCAGAAGCGCCAGGATGACGACCCTGTCCTGCAGGATCGGGAAGATCTGCTGATCCGCGCTGTAGTGCGTCTTGAACTGGCCGTTTTCGCGATAAAGCATGAGGGTGCTCGAGTTTCGTCAGACGCGGTCAATGATCTTCTCGCCGAACAAGCCCTGCGGCCGCACCAACAGGAAGATCAGCGCCAACACGTAGGCGAACCAGATTTCGATGCCACCGCCAAAATACGGGCCGATGTAGACCTCCGAGAGCTTCTCGCCCACGCCTATGATCAACCCGCCGATGATGGCGCCAGGCACAGAGGTGAGGCCCCCAAGAATCACGACCGGCAGGGCTTTGAGCGCAACCAGCGACAGTGAAAACTGCACGCCGAGCTTGCTGCCCCAGATGATGCCTGCCACCAGCGCGACGAAACCGGCAACGCTCCAGACGATGACCCAGATGCGGTTCAGCGGAATGCCGATCGATTGCGCCGCCTGGTGGTCGTCGGCCACGGCGCGCAGAGCCCGGCCGGTTGTGGTGTATTGAAAAAATGCCGCGAGCACCGCGACCAGTGCCGCCGCGATGACGGCCGCAACCAGGTCTTCCTGATTGACGAGAATTCCCCCCTGGAAAACCTTGTCGAACAGGAACATCGGCTCCTTGGGCATGCCGATGTCGAGCTTGTAGATGTCCGAGCCGAACACGGTCTGGCCGAAGCCGTCCATGAAGTAGGAAATCCCCAAAGTCGCCATCAATAGCGTGATGCCTTCCTGGTTCACGAGTTTGCCCAGCACCAGGCGCTCAACGAGCCAGGCCACTGCAATCATGACCAGCATCGCGACGACGAAAGCGAACACATTGGCCAGCCACTTGCTCTCCAGTCCGGTGAGCTGCGGGATCCAGACGGCAAAGCGCGCCATCGCCAGCGCTGCGAACAAGACCATCGCGCCTTGCGCAAAATTGAACACGCCTGAGGCTTTGAAGATCAGCACGAAGCCAAGCGCCACGAGCGAGTACAACACGCCCGACATCAGTCCGCCGATCAGGGTTTCGAGGAAGGGGCCCATAGACTTTGCGTCGAAATCAATGCGTCGTGCCGAGATAGGCGCTGACCACTTCGGGGTTGGAGCGCACCGCCTCGGGCGATCCGTCGCCGATCTTCTTGCCGTAGTCGAGCACGACGACGCGATCACTGATGTCCATCACCACACCCATGTCGTGTTCGATGAGCACAATCGTCGTGCCGAACTCGTCGTTGACGTCGAGGACGAAGCGGCACATGTCCTGCTTCTCCTCGACGTTCATTCCCGCCATCGGTTCGTCCAGCAACAGTACCGCCGGCTCCATGGCCAGGGCGCGGCCCAGGTCGACGCGCTTTTGAAGGCCGTAGGGCAGGCGCCCCACTTGCGTCTTGCGGTACGGCTGAATCTCCAGGAAGTCGATGATGTGTTCGACGAACTCGCGGTGCTGGTTCTCTTCGCGCTCGGCGGCGCCCCAGCCGAAGGGCAGGCGAAACGCTTGCTGAAAGATGTTCGTCTTCATCTTCAGGTTTCGCCCCGACATGATGTTGTCGATCACGTTCATGCCTTTGAACAGCGCCAGATTCTGAAAGGTTCGCGCGACACCCATCTCGGCCACTTGGCGCGAATTCATGTGACCGAACGTGCGCCCGCGAAACGTGATCGTGCCGTGCTGCGGCGCATAGACGCCATTGATGCAATTAAGCATCGAGCTCTTCCCCGCGCCATTGGGGCCGATGATGGCGCGAATCTCGTGCTCGCGAACGTCGAAGCTAACGTCGCTCAGCGCCTTCACGCCACCAAAGCTCAGCGAAATGTTGTTGACGCCGAGGATGACGTCGCCGATCGAACGCTGCGCCATCATGCGGCTCGTTTCACCGAGACAAACGTCTGCGCATCGACGATCTTCAGCGTCGCGCTGACGCCGCCGCTGCGCCCGTCTTCAAACTTCACCGCGGTCTCTATGTATTGCTCGGCCTTGCCGCCGTACAACGCGTCGACGAGGACCTGATACTTCTCGCCGATGTGGCCGCGCCTGACCTTGCGCGTGCGCGTGAGTTCGCCGTCGTCGGCGTCGAGCTCCTTGTGCAGGATCAGGAAGCGGTGGATCTGGCTGCCGGCGAGTTTTTCGTCTGCTGCGAGGTCGGCATTGACCTTGACCACACACTCGCGCACGAGCTCCATGACTTCAGGCTTGCCCGCCAGATCGGCGTAGCCGCCATAGGGCAAATTGTGCCGCTCTGCCCAGTTGCCCACTGCGTCCATGTCGATGTTGACGAACGCGCACGCCGTGGCACGTCCGTCGCCGAACGCCACCGCCTCCTTGATGTAGGGGAAGAATTTCAGCTTGTTCTCGACATACTTTGGGGCAAATATCGCGCCGTCGTTGACCCCGCCACGCAGGCGCCCGACGTCCTTGGCGCGGTCGATGATCTTCAAGTGCCCGCCGGCGTCCAGAAATCCGGCGTCTCCCGTGTGGTACCAGCCGTCTGGCGTCAGCACCTCGGCAGTGGCCGCTGGGTTCTTGTAGTACTCCTTGAGCAGGCCGGGCGACTTGACCATGATTTCGCCGTTCGCATCGACGCGGATTTGCACGCCGTCGATCGGTACGCCCACCGTGTCGGCCTTGACTTCATGGTCGGGCTGCAGACAAACGAAGACCGCGGTCTCAGTGGAACCGTAGAGCTGCTTGAGGTTGATGCCGATGGAGCGGTAAAACGTGAACAGGTCCGGGCCGATCGCCTCGCCCGCGGTGTAGGCGACGCGAACGCGCGAAAACCCCAGCGTATTGCGCAGCGGCCCGAAGACCAGCACGTTGCCCAGCGCATAGCTGAATCGATCGGCGAAGCTGAGCGGCTTGCCGTCCATGCGTGCCGGGCCTACGCGCCGCGCGACCGCCATGAAGTGCTGGAACAGGCTGCGCTTGACGCGGCTTGCGTCTTCCATGCGAATCATCACGTTCGTCAGCAGCCCTTCGAAAATTCGCGGTGGGGCGAAGTAGTAGGTCGGGCCGATTTCCTTCAAGTCGATCGTCACCGTCGCTGCCGATTCGGGGCAGTTCACGACGTAGCCGCACACCAGCCACTGCGCATACGAAAAGATGTTCTGGCCAATCCACGCCGGCGGCATGTAGGCGAGCACTTCTTCGTCAGCGGTAAGACGATCGAAGTCGGCGCCGGCCTTGGCGCGGTCGAGCAAGGTGAAGTGGGTGTGCACCACGCCTTTCGCCTTGCCCGTCGTGCCTGACGTGAAAAACATCGCCGCCACGTCGTTGGGCGACGCCTTGGCGAGTTCGGTGTCGAAAAAGCCGGGGTGTGCCTGATTCCAGGCGCGGCCGGCCTCGAGCAGCGCGTCGATCGACGTCAGGCCAGGCTCGTCGTAGTTGCGCAAGCCCCGAGGATCGTCGAACCAGATGTGGCCCAGTTGCGGGCAGGTTGCGCGCAGCTCTAGCAGTTTGTCGACCTGCTCCTGGTCTTCGACGACGCCGAAAGCGACTTCGGCGTTGTTGATCGGAAACTCGAATTCGCCAGCGGTGGCGTCCTGGTAAAGCGGAACGGGAATTGCGCCGAGCGCCTGCGCGGCGATCATCGTCGCGTACAGGCGCGGCCGGTTTTCACCGATCACGACGATGTGCTGACCGCGCGTGAGGCCCGCTGCGGCAAGCCCGCAGCTCAGGTTGCGAACGAGTTGCGCGAGCGCTGCCCAAGACGTCGTTTGCCAGATGCCGAATTCCTTGACGCGCAGCGCTGGCGCTTCGGGGCGCGCTTTTGCATGCTCAAGCATCAGCCTGGGAAACGTCGTCTGCACGGGCGGGGCCTCCGGGGCACCGTGAACCGTCGGCACCCAAAATTTTCGCAATCGTAGGCCCCAGTTTGACGCCATGATGTCGTTGCGGCGACATTCCTAGGGTTCGCCCGGGGACGTGCTTTCCCGGGGAGCTTTGCTCAGGACGGAGCCATTCCCTGCAGACGAGGAAGTCATGACCCGAAGCCCCGACGCCTCCTTGCGCCAGCGTGCGCGCGCGGCGACGCCTGCCGAGCTCGCCGCGATTCCCTGGTTGCGAACGCTGGAGGCCTGTGAAGCGGCACGCATCGCTGCATTAATCCAGGTCGTCAACGCCGACGCGGGGGAACTCGTCTGCAAAATCGGCAGACCGGCAACTTACTGGTTCGGCGTCGTCGATGGTCTGCTCAAAATGAGCAGCGACACGGCCGATGGCGTGGCGATCACGTTCACCGGCGTTCCGCCGGGTGGCTGGTTCGGCGAGGGCACCCTGCTCAAACGCGAGGCGTACCGCTACAACATCCAGGCGCTGCGCAGCAGCGTCATCGCTGGCTTGCCGGTGGACACATTTCATGAACTGCTTCATACCAGCATCGCGTTCAACCGCTTTGTCCTGAATCAGCTGAACGACCGCCTCGGCCAATTCATCGCCGCGCGCGAAATCGACCGACTCACTGACCCCGACCTGCGCGTCGCGCGCAACCTCGCGGCGCTGTTCCATCCATCGCTCTATCCCGGGGTGGGCACGTGGCTGCGCATCACGCAACTTGAGCTGGGCTACCTCGTCGGGCTGTCGCGTCAGCGTGTCAACAAAGCCTTGAGCGTATTGCAGGAGCGCCGCCTGATCCGCATCGAGTACGGCGGCGTGCGCGTGCTCGACCTGGACGCCTTGCGTCACTACCGCGGTTGATGCGGCGCGCTCACGGGTTGGACACGCCCGCCGCCACATGCCCGGCGGGCACGTGTTCGGCGGCGTTTTCGATGTGGCCGGTCTGGTCGTCGAAGAAGAAGTCCGGTTCGAACTCGCGCAGGAATTCGCCCTTGGCCAGGCCGCCGAGGAACATCGCCTCGTCGATTTGAATGTTCCATTCCATCAGCGTGCGAATCGCGCGCTCGTGCGCTGGCGCGCTGCGCGCAGTCACGAGCGCCGTGCGAATGCGCATTGCACCCGCAGGTTCGCGCTGCAATCGCTGCAGCGCCTCCAACAACGGTTTGAACGGCCCGGGAGGGAGCGGCTTGGCGGCGCGCTGCTGCTCATGCGCCTGAAACGCTTCCAGGCCGGCGCTCTGATAAACGCGTTCGGCTTCGTCGCCAAACAGAACCGCGTCGCCGTCGAACGCGATTCGCACCTCGGCCGGGTGCGCGCTCGACGCGCGTGCCGAGTGCGGGTACACGCGCGCTGCCGGCACCCCCGCAGTGAGGGCAGAGCGCACGTCGGCCTCGTTCGTCGACAGGAACAAGTTCGCGCTCAAGGGGCGCAGGTAGCGCCACGGCGACTCGCCGCGCGTGAACACGCCGCGCTGCACCGCCAGCCCGTAATGCTGAGCCGAACGAAACACACGCATTCCGGAAACCGGATCGTTGCGCGACAGGATCACGACTTCGACGCGCGCTGCGTCCGGCCCATTGAAGGCGAGGAGTTTTTGCACGAGCGAGAACGCGACGCCGGGTTTGGCCGCAAGCTCCAGGCGCTGCAGCTGGAGTTGCATGTAGGCGCGGTCGTCGCTGGCCTCGAAGACTCGGTTCTCTTCTTCGAAGTCGAACAGCGCGCGCGACGAAATCGCGACGACGAGTTGACCGACGAGGGAAGCGGGCATGCGGCGCATGATAGCCACGCGCCTTCGCGTTGGCCGCGAGTTACTGCGACGCGCGGGCGGCGCGCTACTGCATGAATCCGATGTTCGTCTTCTTGCCGGCCGCCTCGGGCAGGTCACCCACGGTCACGCAGTCGCGGTGTGCGAGTTTGGCGTTGCCGAACGCCGTCATCCAGGCGCGGCGCATCTCGCGTGGCGCCAGTTCGCTGAGGCGCTCGAGCACGTCGCCGCGCGGCTCGGGCTCGAAGCGCGAACCCCAGTCATGGTCATTGCGAATCGTGCGGTACAGCTTGGCGGCGATGCGCTGCGCCGATTCGCGGTCCGGCGCATTGATTTCATAGACATTCATGCGGTTCAGGATCGGGTCCGGGATGCTGCGCGCGTCGTTTGCAGTGGCCACCCAGATCACCTGGCTCGCATCGATGGGGACTTCAGCGAATTCGTCGATGAAGGCCGCCGCGGTGTCGTGTTCGAGCAGACTGTAAAGAGCGCCGAGCGGGTCGTAGGCGTGTTCGCCGCCGGCTTTGTCGATCTCATCAACCACCATCACGGGGTTGGCATATTGGCCGTCGACGAGGGTCTCGAACACCTTGCCGGCGCGCGCGCCTTTCCATTGGCTGGAGGCGCCCGACAGCACCCAGCCCGCGGTCATTGAACTCATCGAAATAAACCCCATGCCGGTGCCGAGCAGCTGCGAGATCGCTCGCGCGAAGTGCGTCTTGCCCACGCCCGGTGGCCCGAGCAGCAGCAGCGGCGTGATCTCGAGCGCGTCGCGGCTGTCTTCGCACAGTGCCAGCTGGCGCTTCACGTCGTCGAGCACTGCGGCGAAGTTCGGCAAATCGTCGTAGAGCTGATCCATCGCCGGCAGGCCGGAGGGCTTGACCTGAAAACGCTCTGGCCCCTTTTCAAGCATGCGCTGGTAAGTCGAACGCAGATTCTCGTGTTCCTGCTGCGGCAACTTGTCGAGTTTGCGGCCGACATCGTCGATGCGGTACACCGTGCGCATGCGCGCAATCGGGATGCCGCCCCCCGTGATCGTGACCAAGTCGGTTGATGCGCCCATCGAGATCCTCCGCAAACCCGGTTGTACAAGCGTGACAGGTGGCGTGCTGCAATGCAAAGCCCTGAACCAGGGGGCAAGGCAGCAGGAAGTCACGCTCCGGGGACGCGCTGCTTCGAGTTCAACATGCACCCGAAGTGCGAATCAGCGCACCCAGGTGTTGAGCTGGATGATAGGCAGCAGCACCGCGAGCACGATGAGCAGCACGACCGCGCCCATCACGACGATGAGCAAGGGCTCGAGGATCGTCGCCATCTGCATCGCACGCCGCTGCACCTCGTTGCTCAGCTGGCGTGCTGCGCGTTCGAGCATCTTCGGCAACTGGCCGGTCTGTTCGCCCTGGCGCGAAAACATCGCCAGGATCGGAGGGAAGCGCTTTTTCCCGGCGAGCGCCAAGGCCAGCGGCGCGCCTTCGCGCACTTGCACGAGGGCGTCCAGCGCGTCGGCGCGCATGGCCCGGTTGCCCAAGGTTTCAGCGGCCGCCTGCAGGGCTTTCAGAATCGGCACGCCCGCGCTGGCGAGCATCGCCAACGTGCCGGCAAAACGCGCAGCGTTATAGCCCCGCGAGAGCTTGCCCACGAGCGGCAGGCCGAGCCAGGCGGCGTCGAAACGCTCGCGAAACGCCTCGCTGCGCAGCATCAGCCGCAGGCTCACCAGGCCGCCCACCAAACCGAGCAACATCAACCAACCGAAGCTGCGTACAAAGCTGCTGATGGCGAGCATTGCAATCGTCAACGCGGGCAACGCGCGCTTCGAACTCGTGAACACCGAGGCGACTTGCGGCACGACGTAGGTGACGAGAAAGATCACGATGACGATCGCGATCACGGAGACGATCGCCGGATACAGCGTCGCGCCGATGAGTTTCCCGCGCAGTTCCTGGCGCTCTTCCAGATCGTCGGAGAGGCGCTCGAGCACCGCGCCCAGGGCGCCGCTTTGTTCCCCCGCAGCGACGACGCCGCGGTAGACCTCGTCGAACTCGCGCGGCGCGCTCGTCAACGCGCGGGCAAAGGGCGAACCCGCGTTGACTTCGCTCTTCAGGTGCGCAACCAGTTCGCGTTGGCGCGGGTCTTCGGCTTCGTCGCCCACGGCGGTGAGGGCGCGCTCCAGCGGCAAACCGGCGCCGACCAGGCCGGCCAACTGGCGCGTCCACACCGCCAGGCCGGTCGAGCTGAAGACGGTGCGCTTGAAGCGCACCGTCTCGGTGCCGGCCGAGGCGACTTGCGACACCGCCAGCGGCACCAAGGAC